>NZ_JBSSDA010000012.1:0-93010 GCF_054060305.1 Thermostichus sp. OS-CIW-31
GGAAGCAGGAACCCGCCGAGACGACTGCGCAAGGAGCCATCCATGCGTAGCGTGGTAGGAATCTCCGGCCTTCAGGCCGGGGAGGATGTCAATGCCTTCCGCATACCCGAATATCGGCTGGAAACTCAGGGGCAATCAATCGTGTTGATTAACTGGAGACATTCCCCTGGTGCTCCCACTGGATCCCTAGAACAAGGGTGTTAGCAGACCAGGGCTTGCTGCCGTTGTCGCTGTTGGCGTTCTAGAGCTTCAAACAGGGCTTGAAAGTTGGCTTCGCCAAAGCCTGTGGCTCCACCCAATCGTTGGATGACCTCGAAAAAAAACGTGGGCCGACCAAACAGAGGCTGAGTGAAGGTTTGCAACAACAGGGGGGGGTGTGGGGAATCAGAAGCAGGCAAGGTGGCATCCAAAAGGAGCTGCTGCTCCACCAAGTCGTGCCAGGAGATGGCGGGGGGCAACCCACCAGAACGGAGTATTGCTCCAGAAGCCAGCTCCCTTGCCAGGTTTGTGTAGTACTCCGGTGGCACCTGCAGAAAGTTTACGCCTCCCTGTCGCAGCCGGCGCACACTGGCGAAGACATCTGAGCTGTGCAACGCCGCATGTTGCAGGCCAGGGCCATGATGGGCATCCAAAAACTCCTGGATCTGGGAAGCGGCACAGGTGGGCTCGTTGATGGCCAACTGGATCCCGGCTTCAGGATCTCCCACCACCACACTTTCTAGGCCAGAGGTGTTGGTGCGGATGCTATAGCGATACAGAGACCGCCAACCCAGCACCTGCCCATACCAATCCGCCGCTGCCTGCAGGGATCCCTGCTCCACGTTCAATACCAGGTGATCCCAGTGGGAAAACAGGTTCTCCTCAGCAGGGGCTGAATCGGGGATCCCTGAGCTGGGGATCAAAGAATGCCTGAGTCCATAAGGAGTGCGCAGGCACAGAGCAGGGCAGCCTTCGTCTTCTGCCGGGATCCACTCCACTTGGGCTCCTCGCCTCTGCAAAAGCTCTGCCAAGCCCAACAGCTCTTGCTCCTCCACCGCCAAGGCCACATCCACCACCCCAGGCGAATGTTGCTGCAAATGGCGATCCACCTCATCCCCGGCGTGAGCCGGCTGAGATAGGCGCAAGCGCAGGGATCCCTGACGCAGACAGAGGGTACTGCCGAGCTGTCCTTCCATTCGGAAGCCCCAAACCTGACAAAAGTGTTCCTGCCAACGGGGCAGATCCCAAAGATAGAAGTGCAGGTGATGGATCCCTTGGACGATTCGATTGGACTGGTTCATAGAGCAAGGCACTGCTAAGGCAAAGGCCGAGTATCCTGACGTTCTCACGGCAACAGACGACCTGGGCCGTCCTACCTCAGCATAGGCCCGCCATTTGCCGATGGAAAAGCGTAAAACAACGTTAAGAAGATATTAAAACAGCATTAAAAAATAGGATGAAAATAAGATTAAAAAATCACGCAACCGAAAATATCCTCAGAGCGCAAGGGACTAAAATTAAATCAGGCGAGGTGTATTTAGAACGCCTAAAAAAGAAACAGAAGAGTTGCTAAAAGCCCTTCGTAGGATCCCTATAAGCCTTGCAGAGATCTATTGGTTCTTTAGCTCTCTTTTGGAGCCTGCGTGGGGCAAAGGCCGGGGTGCTGCCTCGCCCTGTCGATAGATTATCAGGCGTAATAGCCGGGAGGATTGTTATGGTTGCCAGTGTGCAGCGTTCTGTAGCATCACCTACAGAATTGAAGGCGGAACCAAGGACAGGATCCAACGCAGCCGGTCAAAAAATTTTGAGCGATTTTGCAACGGGAGCCTGGCAGCGCTCCATCGACGTCAGAGACTTTATTCAGCGCAATTACACCCCCTACACCGGTGATGAAACCTTCTTAGCTGCAGCCACCGAGCGCACCCAGCGGCTGTGGGCCAAGGTCAAGGATTTGATGGCTCTGGAGCGAGAGCGAGGGATCTTAGATGCCGATACTGCCGTTCCCTCTACCATCACCAGCCACGCCCCTGGCTATATCGACCCAGAGCTGGAACAAATTGTGGGGCTGCAGACGGACAAACCCCTGAAGCGGGCCATCATGCCCTTTGGCGGCATCCGCGTGGTGGAGTCTTCCCTCAAAGCCTATGGCTACGAGCTGGATCCCCGCACCAAGGAAATTTTTACCCAGTACCGCAAAACCCACAACGACGGCGTTTTTGACGCCTATACCGAAGAGATGCGCCGCTGCCGCCGCTCCGGGATTATCACCGGCCTGCCCGATGCCTACGGTCGGGGTCGCATCATTGGGGACTACCGGCGGGTGGCCCTCTACGGGGTGGATCGGCTCATCGAAGACAAGCAGGCCCAAAAAGCCAGTCTAGACCTGGACACGATGGACGAAGAGACCATCCGCCTGCGGGAGGAGCTCTCCGAGCAGATTAAGGCCCTACAAGAGCTGAAAGAGATGGGATCCCGCTACGGGTTTGACCTGGGCCGTCCGGCAGCCAACGCCCGCGAAGCCATCCAATGGCTGTACCTGGCCTACCTGGCAGCCGTCAAGGAGCAAAACGGGGCGGCCATGTCCTTGGGGCGGGTGTCCACCTTCCTGGACATCTACATCGAGCGGGATCTGCAGGCCGGGATCCTCACCGAGGAAGAGGCCCAGGAGCTCATTGACCACTTTGTTATGAAGCTGCGCATGGTCAGGTTTTTGCGCACGCCCGAGTACAACGAGCTATTCAGCGGGGATCCCACCTGGGTTACCGAGTGCATCGGCGGCATGGGCCTAGATGGGCGGCCTTTGGTCACCAAAACCAGCTTCCGCATGCTGCATACCCTCTACAACCTTGGCCCAGCGCCCGAGCCCAACTTGACCGTGCTCTGGTCGGAGCGGCTGCCGGAAGCCTTCAAGCGCTACTGCGCCAAGGTCTCCATTGAAACCAGCTCCATCCAGTACGAAAACGACGACTTGATGCGCCCCTACTGGGGGGATGACTACGGCATCGCCTGCTGTGTGTCGGCCATGCGCATCGGCAAGCAGATGCAGTTTTTTGGAGCGCGGGTGAACTTGGCCAAGTGCCTGCTCTATGCCATCAACGGCGGTCGGGATGAGATCTCCGGCGAGCAGGTGGCTCCTGCTTTCGCCCCCATCACCGCCGATGTCCTGGACTACGACGAGGTGTGGCCGCGCATGGCGCAGATGATGGCCTGGCTGGCCAAAACCTACGTCAACACCATGAACATCATCCACTACATGCACGACAAGTACTGCTACGAGCGCCTGGAGATGGCCCTGCACGACCGGGACGTGCTGCGCACCATGGCCTTTGGGTTGGCCGGCCTGTCGGTAACAGCCGACTCCCTATCCGCCATCAAATACGCGCGGGTACGGGCCATCCGGGATGAGCGGGGCCTAGTGGTGGATTACGCGGTGGAGGGCGACTTCCCCAAATACGGCAACAACGACGACCGAGTTGACTCCATTGCGGTGCAACTGGTGCAGACCTTCATGGCCGAGCTGCGCAAGCACAAGACCTACCGCAATGCCATCCCCACCCAGTCCATCCTCACCATCACCTCCAACGTGGTCTACGGCAAGAAAACCGGCAACACCCCCGACGGGCGGCGAGCGGGCGAGCCCTTTGCCCCAGGGGCCAACCCCATGCACGGCCGGGACACCAAGGGGGCGGTGGCGTCGCTGGCTTCGGTGGCCAAGCTGCCCTACGACGACGCTCTGGATGGGATCTCCAACACCTTCTCGATTGTGCCGGCGGCCCTAGGTCGCACAGCGGAGGAGCGGGTTGCCAATCTAGTGGGGCTGCTGGATGGCTACATGCGGGATGGCGGTTTCCACCTCAACGTCAATGTTCTCAACCGCGAGACCCTGCTGCATGCCATGGAGCACCCGGAGCTCTACCCACAGCTCACCATCCGGGTTTCCGGCTATGCGGTGAACTTCATCAAGCTCACCCGCGAGCAGCAACTGGATGTCATTAACCGCACGTTCCATCAACACTGCTAAAAGACCAGCCTGGGGATCCCTGAAGTCCGCCCATACCGGGGTCGATGGAAGGGATCCCCCATCGATAACCGAGGAGGCCCGATGATCATGACTGTTTGTAGCGCTGCGGATCTGGTCAGCCAGTATGCCTCAGGACGGCGCGATTTTCGGGAGATCGATTTGCAGGGGGCTGAGCTGCAGGGGATCCATTTGGCCGGTGCCGATCTCAGCTATGCCGATTTCAGTGGGGCCAACTTGGCGGGGGCTAATTTGCGGGGGTGCGATCTCAGTTTTGCCGACTTCAGCGGAGCTAACCTATCGGGAGCCGATTTGCGGGGATGTCTCCTCTTTGGCAGCAATTTCCGAGGGGCGCTCTTAGAAGGAGCCTTGTTGGATCACGCAGATTTCGATGCCTATACCCATTTCCCGAAGGATTTCGATCCCAAGGCCCACCGCCTGCACGGCATCACGGTGGATACCTCCGTGCCTAGCCCACACGACCCATCGGTCTGAGCTGGGTGGGATCCCCAAGCTGCCCTTTCGGCTTTTTATCCCCCTTTCTCCCTTCCAGCCAGGATAGCAGCGGTCTAGCTAAAAGACCCTAGGGATCTAAAAAAATCTAGTCCCAACCTAATCCAAAGAGAAATGGAAACTGTGTTCTATTTAACCTGAGTTAGCAATCTGGAAGAAAACCTCAAGATTGATTGATATTTTGCAAAAGTCATCCAGGATAAAAGTATGGATACCGTTATGAACCCCCTGACACCAATTGCTGGGCGCATTCACTCGGTGGAAACCTGTGGCACCGTCGATGGGCCAGGAATCCGCTTCGTAATTTTTACACAGGGTTGTCCACTTCGCTGTTTGTATTGCCACAACCCTGACTGTCGGGATCCGGAGGCGGGACAGCTTGTTACGGTTGAGTCTTTAATTGCCGAGATCCAACGTTACAAGAATTACTTGCGAGCGGGGGGAGTTACGGTTACCGGGGGAGAGCCTTTGCTGCAACCTGACTTCGTGGCCGAGATCTTCCGTCGCTGTCATGAGTTGGGCTTGCACACGGCTTTGGATACTTCTGGCTATGGGCAACTGGAAGCAGCCAAGCCTGTGTTGGAGCATACAGATTTGGTGTTGCTGGATATCAAGTCTTATCTGCCGGAGCTGTATCGAAAGGTCACCGGTGTTTCGCTAGAACCCACTCTTAATCTGGCCCGCTATTTAGACCAGATCCACAAGCCTACCTGGATTCGTTTTGTGCTGGTTCCCGGCTTGACGGATCCCGAGGAAAACATTAAGGGTCTGGCCGAGTTTGTGGCCACCTTATCCAACGTGGAGCGAGTGGAAGTTTTGCCCTTTCACAAGATGGGGGAATACAAATGGCAGCAATTGGGATTGCCTTACACCCTTGCCGATGTCGATCCACCCACACCCGAACAGGTGAATCACGCCTTACAAATCTTTCGGGATCAAGGACTGGTGGCTATTTGACAATTCTGCAGTTGCGGCTTGGGTCAGCATAGCCAGGTCACGCTTAGATCCGAAGTGATTCACAGTTAATCTCTGCACCGTCTCCAGATTGGCCCTGAGCTGACTGGAATCCAAGTTGATCCCCAGGCTAACTTTACGGACTCTATGTGAACTGAAGAATACCCCAAGAGGAGGGATCCCCAATGGAAGTTTGCGTCACCTACCGCGATGGTGTTCAGTTCCAAGCGGAAAGCCGAGGGCACCGCATTCTCAGCGACCAGCCTTTGGACAATCACGGTCGAGATCAGGGAATGACGCCGCCGGAATGGTTTCTGGCTTCTCTGGGCGCCTGTGTTGGTTTTTATGCCGTCAAATATCTGGAAGCTCGGCAGTTGGATCCCAGTGGACTAGAGGTGGTGGTCACGGCGGAGAAAGTTGAGCATCCGGCTCGCCTAGACAACATTCACATTCGTGTAAAAACTGGGATCCCGCTGGACGGAAGGCATCAAAAGGGGCTGGAAAAAGCAGTTGATGCCTGCATCATTCACAATACGCTCACCCATCCCCCCACCCTGACCACCGAAATCCAAGTTCCTGCTCCTGTTGGCGCCTAGATTGCCATTCGGGTTATTCGACTATTTCCAACTATCCGATTGTCAATTGTTCCTATCGTCTAAGTCTTGATGAGTTTTGGAGGGATCCACCGATGCCAGTGACCCATCTAGCCGAGCTGGAAACCTTGATCCAGCAGGTGAAGGCTGCCCAAGCTGAATACGCAACTTTCACCCAAGAACAGGTAGACCGGATTTTTCACAGAGCCGCTCTGGCTGCCAACAACGAACGGATCCCGTTGGCCAAGCTGGCGGTACAGGAAACCGGCATGGGTATTGTGGAGGACAAGGTGATCAAAAATCACTTTGCCTCGGAATACATTTACAACAAATACAAACACGAGAAAACCTGCGGGGTTATCGAGCGGGATGAGAGCTTTGGCTACGAGCGCATTGCTGAACCAGTAGGGCTTTTGGCAGGTATTGTGCCGGTAACCAACCCTACCTCGACGACAATTTTCAAGGCTCTGATCACCCTCAAAACCCGCAACGGCATTATCTTTTCCCCTCATCCCCGCGCCAAAAAATGTACTATTGCCGCAGCCAAAGTGGTTAAGGAAGCCGCCGAGGCAGCGGGTGCTCCCGTGGGGCTCATTGGCTGGATCGATGAGCCCACCATCGAGCTGTCCCAGGCTTTGATGCAGCATCCTGAGGTGAAGCTGATCTTGGCTACCGGCGGGCCTGGCATGGTTAAAGCGGCCTACTCTTCGGGCCACCCGTCTTTGGGGGTGGGAGCGGGCAATACCCCGGCAGTGATCGATGCCAGTGCCGATATTCCCATGGCTGTCAGCTCGATTTTGTTGAGCAAGACCTTCGACAACGGCATGATCTGTGCCTCAGAACAGGCAGTGGTGGTGGTGGATGCCATCTACGAGCAGGTCAAGGCCGAGTTCGGCCATCGGGGGGCCTACATTTTGGATCCGGAACAAATCGAAGCCGTGCGCCGCATCCTTCTCAAAGACGGTCGCCTCAATCCGGCCATTGTGGGCCAGTCGGTGCAGACCATCGCTGCCCTGGCCGGTATCCAGGTACCCGAAGGCACCAAACTGCTGATTGGGGAAGTGGAGAAGGTGGGGCCGGAGGAGCCCTTCTCCTACGAAAAATTGGCCCCTGTTCTGGCCCTCTACCGCGCCAACGATTTCCACAGCGCCGTAGATGTTGCTGTCCAACTGGTCAATTTCGGCGGGCGGGGACACACCTCTGTTTTGTATACAGATCCCGCCAATCGGGACGATATTGCCTACTTTGAAAATGCCCTGCAAACCGGTCGAGTCTTGATCAACACTCCCTCTTCACAAGGGGCCATTGGGGATCTCTACAACTTCAAGCTAGATCCCTCTCTGACTTTGGGCTGTGGCACTTGGGGAGGCAATTCGATCTCCGAGAATGTGGGGCCGCGCCACCTGCTCAACATTAAAACGGTAACCCAACGTCGGGAAAACATGCTCTGGTTTCGGATCCCGCCCAAGGTTTACTTCAAGCCCGGATGTCTGCCTATTGCTCTGCGGGAATTGGCCGGCAAAAAACGCGCCTTTTTGGTGACCGATAAGCCGCTCTTTGAGTTGGGCATATTGCATCCCATCACCCAGGTTTTGGATGAGATTCGCGTGAGCTGGGATGTGTACCACGATGTAGAGCCGGATCCCACCCTCAGCAACGTCAATCGCGGTCTGGAGCAGTTGCGCCAGTTTCAACCGGATGTGATTATTGCGGTCGGTGGGGGATCCCCGATGGATGCGGCCAAGGTGATGTGGCTGATGTACGAGCAGCCCCAGGTGGAGTTTGAAGGCTTGGCGATGCGCTTTATGGACATCCGCAAGCGGGTTTACGAGCTGCCGCCACTGGGGCAAAAAGCTCAGCTCATCTGCATCCCCACCACTTCCGGCACGGGATCCGAGGTGACGCCCTTTGCCGTAGTGACCGATGACCGGGTGGGGATCAAATACCCCCTGGCGGACTACGCCCTCACCCCCACCATGGCCATTGTGGATCCGGATCTCACCTTAAAGATGCCCAAGAAGCTAACAGCTTACGGCGGCATCGATGCCCTCACCCATGCTCTGGAAGCCTATGTGTCGGTGATGGCCAGCGACTTTACCGATGGGCTGGCATTACAAGCCATCAAGCTGCTCATGACCTACCTGCCGCGGGCCTATGAAAAAGGTGCTGCAGATCCAGAAGCCCGAGAAAAAGTTCACTACGCCGCCACCATTGCCGGCATGGCCTTTGCCAACGCCTTTTTGGGGGTGTGCCACTCCCTGGCCCACAAGCTGGGATCCACCTTCCATCTGCCCCACGGCCTGGCCAATGCCCTGATGATTACCCACGTCATCCGCTACAACGCCACCGACGCCCCCTTTAAGCAGGCCATTTTTCCCCAATACCGCTATCCCAACGCCAAACACCGCTACGCTGAAATTGCCGATTACCTGCAGTTGGGCGGGGCGGATGACGATGAAAAGGTCATGCGCCTCATCGAGGCCATCGAAGAGCTCAAGCGGAAACTGGAGATCCCGGCCACCATTCGCGAGGCCCTGGGGGAGAAAGAGCGGGAGTTTTACGACCGTCTGGAGGCGATGGCGGAGCAAGCCTTTGACGACCAATGCACCGGCGCCAACCCCCGCTATCCCCTCATTCAAGACATGAAGGAGCTGTACGTTTTGGCCTATCGGGGCTGCCGGGTGGATTCTGCCCTCTACCACCAGCCGGAACCAGTGTTGGCCTAAGGAGTAGGGTATGTGGCAACGACTGGATCCCAGTGTGGATATCTGGAGGGCCCGATCCCATCCCCTGAATCCCATTTTTCTGCCCCGTTCGGTGGCGGTGGTGGGGGCCACGGAGCGGGAGGGCAGCGTGGGGCGGACGGTGTTGTGGAACCTCATTAGCCACCCCTTTGGCGGCACGGTTTACCCGGTCAATCCCAAGCGGCACCAGGTGTTGGGGATCCGGGCCTACGAGCGGCTGTCCGCTCTGCCGGAGCCGGTGGATCTGGCCATTATCGCCATTCCGGCAGCGGGGGTGCCCAAGGTGGTGCAGGAGTGCGTAGAAGCCGGGGTCAAGGGCGCCATTGTTCTTTCAGCAGGCTTCAAGGAAACGGGCCCTGCTGGCTGGGAGCTGGAGAAGCAAATTCAGCAGACTATCCAATCGCGTCAGCGGGACGGAGTCCTTGGGAAGCTGCGCTTGATTGGCCCCAACTGCCTGGGGATCCAAAACCCCCACACGGGCTTAAACGCCACCTTTGCTGCCCAGATGGCCCGGCCCGGCAATGTGGGCTTCATCAGCCAAAGTGGGGCCCTGTGCACCTCGATCCTGGACTGGAGCCTGCAGGAAAATGTGGGCTTCAGCGCCTTTATCTCTCTGGGATCGATGCTGGATGTGGGCTGGGGAGACTTAATCGACTACTTGGGCGAGGATCCCCATACCCACAGCATTGTCTTGTACATGGAATCCATCGGGGATGCCCGCTCTTTTCTGTCCGCGGCCCGAGAGGTGGCCCTGAGCAAGCCCATCATTGTCATCAAGGCGGGGCGCACCCAGGCGGCAGCCCAAGCAGCCGCTTCCCACACGGGCTCCCTCACCGGCAGCGATGCGGTTTTGGATGCGGCCTTCCGCCGTTGCGGCGTGCTGCGGGTGGATCACATTGAAGATCTCTTCGACCTGGCGGAGGTGCTGGCCAAACAGCCCCGTCCTCAGGGCCCTCACCTGACCATCCTCACCAATGCCGGCGGGCCAGGGGTGCTGGCCACCGATGCCCTCATCCGCGCCGGGGGATCCCTGGCCGAGCTTTCTCCCCAAACCCTGGAGCAGCTTAACCAGCTCTTGCCCCCCCACTGGAGCCACGGCAATCCCATTGATATTTTGGGGGATGCCGATCCGGAGCGCTTTGCCCAAGTTTTGGAAGTGGTGTTGCGGGATCCCGGCAGCCAGGGTTGCCTGGTCATCCTCACCCCCCAAGCCATGACGGATCCCACGGCCACTGCCGAGAAAGTGGTGGAGACCTGGCGGCGCAGTGGATCCCGGCAGCCTATCCTGGCCAGTTGGATGGGGGGAGCTGGCGTGGATGCGGGCGAGCACATCCTCAACCAAGCCGGGATCCCCACCTATCGCTACCCGGATCAAGCGGCGCGGGTGTTCGGCTATTTGTGGCGATTTAGCTACAACCTCAAGGCCCTCTACGAGACCCCCACTCTGCCCCCTTCAACAGCGGTAGAGCGCGACAAGGTGCAGCAAACCTTTAGCCAAGCTCGGCGGGAAGGTCGAACGCTTCTAACCGAGGCGGAGTCCAAAGAGATCCTGGCCGCCTACGGGATCCCGGTGGTGCCGACGCGGGTGGCTGAGAGTCCCGAAGCGGCGGTGGAAGCTGCCGAGGCCATGGGCTACCCGGTGGTGGTGAAGCTCTACTCCCACACCCTCACCCACAAAACCGATGTGGGCGGCGTGCAGCTCAACCTGCCCGATGCTGAGGCGGTGCGCCGGGCCTTCGGGCAAATCCTCCGCAACGTCAGCGAGAAAGCGGGGCCGGAGCACTTCCAGGGGGTCACGGTGCAGCCGATGGTGGACACGGATGGCTATGAGCTGATCCTGGGGAGCAGCCAGGATCCCCAGTTTGGGCCGGTGTTGCTGTTTGGCAGTGGCGGACAACTGGTGGAGGTGTTTCAGGATCGCTCCATTGGCCTTCCCCCCCTCAACACCACCTTGGCGCGGCGCCTGATGGAAAACACCCTCATCTACAAGGCCCTCAGGGGGGTACGCGGACGCCCAGCTGTCGATCTGGAGGCCCTGGAACAGCTCTTGGTGCGCTTTAGCCAACTGGTGGCCGAGCAGCGGGAGATTAAAGAGATCGACATCAATCCGCTGCTGGCTTCCAGCGAGGGCCTGCTGGCTTTGGATGCCCGCGTCATTTTGCGAACCGAGCAGGATCCCCAGGTGCCTTTGGCCATCCGCCCCTACCCCACCCAGTACATCTGGCCCTTCCGGGACGGCATCACCATCCGCCCCATCCGCCCCGAAGATGAGCCTCTGGTGATCGATTTTCACCGCCACGTCTCTGATTACAGCGTCTATCTGCGCTACTTCCACCCGATCAAATACAGCGCCCGCATCGCCCACGAGCGCCTCACCCGCATTTGCTTTAACGATTACGACCGCGAGATTGCCTTAGTAGCAGAAAAACAGGAGCCAGAGGCCAATCGCGTCAGCGGGACGAAGTCCTTAATCCTCGGCATCAGCCGCCTCTCCAGAAAACATGGCTTTCCCCAAGAAGCAGAGTTTGCCATGCTGGTGGCGGATCCCTACCAACGGCAAGGGATTGGCACAGAGCTGTTGACCCGCCTCATTCAGGTGGCCCGCTGCGAAGGGATCCAGCACCTCACCGGCGAGGTTCTTTGCGAAAACGAGGCCATGCGCCGCCTGTGTCAGCGGCTGGGGTTTCAGTTGCGCCCTTCTCCAGAGGATCCCGGGATCCTCAAGGCTGCTCTGGCTTTAATCTCCGATCCGCCAATCCTCGCCACCTGCTCCCCCTAGAGATCCCCAGAGAACTAAAAACGGTTTACCGACTGGCTTACCGTAGAATAAGACGGGAAGAGTCCTGGCGCTGGTCCCCTCCCCTTTTGGGAGGGGGGTTGGGGGTGAGGGCGGACTCCCTCTGAGGAGGAGGAGAAGTTTTTGGGGATTGCTATGAACACTGAAGGGACACCTGCGAACAAATGGGGGATCCCCTCAGCAATCGAGGTGGTCTGGTCTGGGAGAGTTGGGGCCGGGATCCGCAGGCTGCCGGTGAGCATGGGGCGGTGGCTGGGGATGGGATCCCTAATTTTTGGCCTTCTTCTTGGCCTCAGTGGTTGTGTCAGCGGTATGGGCTCAGGGGGATCCAGAGAGGAAGTAGCGATTCTCCTGGCCTCCTTTGCGGTAACTCGAGACGCTTACCGGAAAATCGTTCCTGCCTTTGAGGCCCACTGGCTGGCTAAAACGGGGCAACGGGTGCGGGTGGAAAGCAGCTACGGCGGCTCGGCAACGCAATCGCGGGCAGTTATTGACGGGCTGGATGCCGATGTGGTGGCCTTGGCCCTGGCTTTGGATGTGGAGCGCCTCGTGGCTGCGGGTCTCATCCAGCCGGGATGGGAAGCCCGCACCCCCAACCAAGGGATCGTTACCCGTTCGGTGGCAGTAATTGTAACGCGGGAGGGCAACCCCCAGGGGATCCGCTCTTGGCCGGATCTGGCTCGGCCAGGCTTGCAGGTGGTTACCGCCAACCCCAAGACCTCAGGGGGCGCCCGCTGGAACTTTTTAGCCCTCTGGAGCGCTGTCCCTGAACCCCAGGCTCTGGCCTTCACCACCCAGGTCTACAAGAATGTCCGCATTTTGCCGCGGGACTCACGAGAGGCCACCGATGTTTTTTTCCAAAAAGGGCAAGGGGATGCCCTGCTCACCTACGAACATGAGGTGATCTTGGCCAGCCTGCGCGGCCAATCCCTGTTCTATGTGGTGCCGGATCCCAACATTTCCATCGACAACCCCGTAGCCGTGGTGGATGCCAATGTGGATCGCAAAGGTACCCGTGCCGTGGCCGAAGCCTTTGTGGACTACCTATTCACCCCAGAAGCGCAGCGGGCCTTTGCCGAGGTGGGCTTTCGCCCGGTGGAGCCGACGGTGGCCCAAGAGTTTGCCTGGCGGTACCCTCCTGTTGAGAAGCGGGTTACCGTCGCCGACCTGGGAGGCTGGGAGGTTGTCCAAAGCCGCTTTTTTGCCGATGGGGCCTTGTTTGACCGCATCCAAGCTCAGTTGTAGGGAGTCTCCCTTGTTTTGGATCCCCGTTCAAGTTATCCTGGGAGCTGTATCAACGGTTTGTTGACAGGTTTACCGTAGATTAGCCGCGAGTTTAACTGCCCTCACCCTCTCCAGAAGACTCAGCCGGCAACCATCCAGCAACTTCTCAGGCAAACCACTAGCTAGGCAGAACCTATGGGTATCACCATCGAAGGGGTATCGAAGCGTTTTGGCGAGTTTCAGGCCCTTCACCCCACCGATCTCACCATTCCCACGGGATCCCTGGTTGCCCTCTTGGGGCCATCGGGTTCTGGCAAATCCACCCTGCTGCGCCTGATTGCCGGCCTAGAAAAGCCGGATACGGGGCGGATTTCCCTCACCGGGCGGGATGCTACCCATGCCAGCGTCCAGGAGCGCAACATTGGTTTTGTTTTTCAGCACTACGCCCTGTTCAAGCACATGACGGTGCGGCAGAACATCGCCTTTGGCTTGGAGATCCGCAAGGCTTCACGGGCCGAGATTCGGGCACGGGTGGATGAGCTGCTGGAGCTGGTGCAGCTATCGGGGTTCGGGGATCGCTACCCCTCTCAACTCTCTGGGGGGCAGCGGCAGCGGGTGGCCCTAGCCCGCGCTTTGGCGGTGGAGCCGCAGGTGTTGCTGTTGGATGAGCCCTTTGGGGCCCTGGATGCCAAAGTCCGCAAAGAGCTGCGCAAGTGGTTGCGGCGCCTGCACGATGAGGTGCATGTGACAACGGTATTTGTAACCCACGACCAAGAGGAAGCCATGGAGGTGGCGGATCAGATCGTGGTGATGAACCAGGGGCGGATCGAACAGGTGGGATCCCCGGCAGAAATCTATGACCATCCAGCTACACCCTTTGTGATGAGCTTTGTCGGCCCGGTCAACGAGCTTTCTCCCCGCTCCCAACTCTTTTGCCAGCTTCCCGAGGTGCAGGCCGGCCCGCATCAGCTTTTTTTGCGCCCCCACGATGTGCAGATTGAGGTCAACCCCGGCAGCAGTGGTGTTTCTGCCCGCGTTAAGGAGATCATCCACCTGGGTCGGGAGATTCAGGCAGAGCTGGTTCTGAGCGACGGCGGATCCCTGTGGGCCCATCTCAGCCGCGAGCAATATGCCAACCAACCCCTGCAGGTGGGGCAGCAGGTCTATGTGCGCCCCAAGGTGGTGAAAGCCTTTCCCGTCAAAAAAACCGAGATGACCGCAATGCCGGTGGGAGCTTGAGAAACGTTGCTGCAAGCTTTGTCTCAACTGTCTTGGCCGTGGCGGCTGACCCTGGGCTATCTCTTCTTGATGTTGGTTCTGCCGCTGGCTGCCTTGATTGCCAAGTCCACCAGCGTGGGCTGGGCGGAGTTTTGGCGGATCGCGACGGATCCCGTGGCCCTCTCCGCCTATGAAGTTACTTTTGTAACCGCGTTGCTGGCGGCTCTGATCAACGGCGTGATGGGCACCCTGACTGCCTGGGTGCTGGTGCGCTACGCCTTCCCCGGCAAAAAGCTTCTCGAGGGGTTGATCGATCTGCCGTTTGCTTTGCCCACCGCCGTGGCCGGCCTCACCCTGGCAACGGTTTACAGCAGCAACGGCTGGATTGGATCCCTTTTGGCCCCCTTGGGGATCCGCATCTCCTTTACCCGCTTGGGGGTGGGGGTGGCGATGCTGTTTATTTCTTTTCCCTTTGTGGTGCGGACGGTGCAGCCGGTGTTGCAGGAGCTGGAGAAAGATGTGGAAGAGGCAGCCTGGAGTTTGGGGGCTTCCCGCTTTCAGACCTTCCGGCGCGTGGTGCTGCCCCAGATTCTGCCGGCAGTGCTCACCGGGGTGGCCCTGGGGTTTTCCCGCGCCGTGGGGGAATACGGCTCTGTGGTGATCATCGCTTCCAGCATTCCCTTTCGGGACTTGATTGCGGCGGTGCTGGTGATTCAGCGGCTGGAACAACACGACTATGCTGGGGCAACCGTGATCGGAACGGTGATGTTGGGGATCTCTTTCCTGTCGCTGGTGGTAATTAACCTTCTGCAAGCCTGGGGAAGTCGCCATGAAACCTGACGAGGTAGCAGGTGTCAAACCGAAGCCCTCAACATGGCTGTCGGGCCTGTTGATCGGGATCGTCGGGCTTTACATCGCGCTGCTGCTCGGGATCCCGGTGGTGAACATCTTCTATCAGGCGTTTCGAGAAGGGATCCCAGCCTTTCTCCATCGCCTGACGGAGCGGGAGTTGCTCAGTGCCCTGCGGTTGACGGTGCTGACGGCGCTGGTCGTTGTGCCCCTCAATACCTTTTTCGGCCTCTGTGCCGCCTTGGCCATTGCCCACCGGCGTTTTCCGGGGCGGGCGCTGCTGCTGAGCCTGATCGACTTGCCCTTTTCCATTTCCCCGGTGGTGGCTGGCCTAATGCTGGTGCTCATCTTCGGGCGTCAGGGTTGGCTGGGATCCTGGAACTTGCGGGTTATCTTTGCATTTCCGGGCATTGTGTTGGCAACGGCTTTCATCACCCTTCCTTTTGTGGCGCGGGAAGTGTTGCCGGTGTTGGAGGAGGCAGGCACCGACCAGGAAGAAGCCGCCAAAACACTGGGGGCGACCCCCTGGCAGATCTTCTGGAGAATCACCCTGCCCAACATCCGCTGGGGCCTTCTGTACGGCGTCATCTTGACCAATGCCCGCGCCATGGGGGAGTTCGGCGCTGTGGCTGTGGTTTCCGGCAACATCATTGGCCGCACCCAGACCTTGCCCCTGTTCGTGGAAGATGCCTACCGCAGTTATGCCACCGGCTCAGCCTATGCGGCGGCGGTGGTGCTCTCCTTGCTGGCGGTGGTAACCCTAGTGGCTAGGGAGTTCCTTGAGCGGGGATCCCATTCCCGCCGGATCTTTTAATCCGTCAGGGTGTGGATCAGACGGGCTCGGTGAGGATCTCTGGCAGACAAACCTTAGTGCCCCCCAGGCCGCAGTAGCCGCGCGGATTCTTGGCCAGATATTGCTGGTGGTAGTCTTCGGCGTAGTAAAACTCAGGCGCGTCTAAGATCTCAGTGGTGATCTGGCCGTAGCCGTGGGCGGTCAGGGCCTGCTGATAGAGATCGCGGGTTTTTTCCGCCAGCTCCCGCTGCGCCGGAGAATACACATAGATGCCGGAGCGGTATTGGGTGCCCACGTCATTGCCCTGGCGCATCCCCTGGGTAGGGTCGTGATTTTCCCAAAACACCTTCAGCAGTTGGGCATAGCTGACCTGAGCCGGGTCGTAAACCACCCGCACCACTTCGTTGTGGCCAGTCAGGCCAGTACAGACCTCTTCATAGGTGGGGTTGGGGGTAAACCCGCCAGCGTAGCCCACCGCTGTGCTGAACACCCCTGGCACCTGCCAAAACTTGCGCTCTGCCCCCCAGAAGCAGCCCATGCCGAACATGGCCAGCTCCATGCCCTCGGGAAAAGGCGGCTGCAGCGGATGGCCATTGACAAAATGCCGATTCACGATCACCATCGGCTCGGCCCGGCCCGGCAAGGCTTCTTCCGGTTTGGGCAGGGACAGTTTCTTGCCAAGTTTGCCAAAGCCAAAGAGCACCATAGGGACAGCCCGATACATTCGTTAACAGTTACCAGCCTAGCTCAGTTGGCTCCTCATGTGTTGGAAAAATCCTTGATCGGGTCAGCTCACCGATTCAAAAGCCCCCAGCCGCTTGGCCACTAGCAGATAGACGGTCATGATCCCCATCGGCACAACCGTGAAGGCTGCCGCCAAGGGAATGTTGCCAGAGGTGCCCTGAAAGGCGAGAACTGCCTGCCCGATGAAATAGCTGGAATTGCCCAGAGAATAAGGCACCACAAAATCTCCTAGCGTTAAGGAAAAGGTGAAGACCGACCCGGCCAGGATCCCTGGCAAGGCGAGGGGAAGAGTAACATGGCGGAACGTTTGCCAACCCTGAGCTCCCAAATCTGCAGAAGCCTCAATTAAGCTATCAGGCACTCGCTCCAAAGCCGCCTGGATCGGCAGAATCATATAGGGCAGCCAAACATAGAGAAACACCAAGAAAATACCCAAGTTGGATACAGCCAGCGATGGCCCACCGATCCCGGGCAACTGCAAAATCTTTTCCACCCAGCCCTGTAGGCCCACATGGGTGAGTAGATAGGTAAGGATCCCTTCTTTGGCCAGGATCAACTTCCAGGCATAAACCCGAATCAAATAACTAGACCAAAGCGGTAGGAGCACCAACAAGTACAAAAAGTCCTTCCAGCGAGGAGAGGCCAGTCTGACCATGGTATAAGCCAGAGGAAAAGCCAACACAATTGCAGCTAGGGTCACTGCCAAAGCCATAGTCAAGCTGCGGACAAAGATATCCACGCTGGCAGGAGTGAGCAGCTCCCGATAGGTGGCCAAAGTCAACTTTCTCAGGATCAGGCCGGTAAAGGGATCCAGATGATAAAAACTTTGCAGCAGCAGCGCCAGCAGCGGCCCCAAGTAAAAGACCAGCAACCAAATGAGAGGTGGCCCCAACAGAATGGCAAGGATGAGCGTCGGGTGATGATAGAGGAATCCAAACAGATCGGGTTTATCGGTTATCTGAGTTGTTTTGGCCATGGCCAGGCAGGCATGAAGATCAGCTTTTCATTCCCTCTTTTTGGTGTTATTGGAATTGTAGGTCGACGAGCCAATAGAATTCAACAGAATTGGGATTGAGAAAGTGCGAACAGGCAAGAGGGATTGGCTTGTCTACACCTGCCGGCGGGTATCCTTTGAGGGAAAACGGCAATCAGAAGATGCCGGTATGGTCATTTCGACTCAAACTAGGACACTGCACCCACACCTAAAACATTGGTCGCGTCGTCGCGTCAGCGCTGCGGAGCAATAATGCATGGGGCCATAAGGCTTTTCTCGTATAGCCCAGGTGTCTCACTCTAGCCTAAACGACCATATCTTGCTTGGCGGGAAGTGGAGGGCCATCGTAGACAGGGATCCTTTGAACCTTTTGGGGGCATTGGGAGTCAGACAAAGCAAGGTTGAGAACAAGGGAGCGTCCTCTCGTGCAGGCGGCAAAGGATACATCCGATTGGGAGCTGATCCAGCGCTGCCTCAACGGCGACAGCCAGAGCTTTCGCCAACTCTACCGCAAATACCAGCAGTCGGTACGGAATATCCTTTATCCCTTGTGTGGAGCCGATCTTTTGGATGACCTGGTACAGGAAGTGTTTATTCGTGCCTGGAAAGGGTTGCCTCGGTTTCGCGGCTCGGCCCAGTTTTCCACTTGGCTGTATCGCATCTGTTGGAATGTGGCCTCAGATCAGCGGCGGCGCTGCGCCCGGCAACGCTCCCAAATCCAAAACCCGGCTCTTAGATCGGATGCCGCTCACCCTGGCCCCGACCTGATGCACCTGTACTACCAACAGGCTCTACAGCAAAGCATGGCCCAGCTCAGCCCCGAACACAGAATGGTTCTGATTCTGCACGACCTAGAAGATCTGCCCCAGAAAGAAATCGCCGAGATTTTAGGGATCCCGGTGGGAACGGTGAAGTCCCGGCTGTTTCACGCTCGTGCCACCATCCGTCAACACCTACTTCAGCTAGAAATCGCAGGAGCCCCGCACTGTACCCGTAGGGTCAGTGTCGGGAGGAATGCGGAAGTTATGATAGAACCATGACCCAAGTCCTGACCGTCTCCTGCAAGCTCAAGGTGTCCCAGTCGCAAGCCGCAAAGTTGGATGCGACAATGGATGCCTTTGTGCAGGCGTTGAACTGGGTCAACCAAAACACACCAGAAAAAGTAGTCAACGCAGTCAAACTCCAGTCCCTTTGCTATTACCAGATTCGCGCTCGGTTTGGCTTGTCCAGTAACTTGGCTCAGCAGGTCTGCAGACGGCTGGCCGGTGCCCGTAAAGTTGCCCAACAGAAAAACCGTCCGGTCAAAGCGTTCAAGAGAGGCTTTGCGACCTACGATGCCCGTATCTTTTCGTTTCGCGAGAAAGACTGGACGGTGTCGCTGACCACGGTTGGGGGTCGAGAGCGCTTTGAGCTGGCGATTGGCCGTTACCAGAGAGAACAGTTGGCAGGCTCCAATCCCAAATCTGCCACTCTGGTCAAGCGCAAAGACGGTTTCTACTCCATTCAAATCTGTGTGGAAACGGAACCGTGCCCACCGCAAGGCACGGATAGAGTGCTGGGCGTGGATTTGGGAAGGACGGATATTGCTCATACATCGGAAGGAGATAACTGGAATGGACAGCAGTTGAACAAAGTCCGAGACCATCACTCGCGGTTGAGGGCGGTACTTCAACGCAAAGCCAGTAAGGGCACCCGCAGTTCGCGGCGCAGATGCCGTCAACTGTTGCAACGGCTGTCTGGCAAGGAGAGGCGCTTTCAGGCGTGGGTCAATCATCGCATCTCCAAAGCTATTGTCTCTAGGGCAAAAGCTACCAACAGCGCTATCGTCCTGGAAGACCTGACAGGGATCCGGAAAAGAGTCAATCAACAACCCCGCAGCAAAGCCGAGCGGCGCAGGGCCAACAGTTGGGCGTTCTACCAACTACGTCAATTTCTGGAATACAAGGCGAGGGTTGCAGGGGTTTCTCTGATTCTTGTTCCGCCTGCCTACACGTCGCAGACCTGCCACCGGTGTTTGCACATCCATCCCGACCCTGCGCAATCCTATCGCAGTGGTAAGTCGTTCAAGTGTGGAAACTGTGGATGGGAAGGGGATGCGGACTTGAATGGTGCAAACGTAATTGCGCTCTTGGGGGCTGCCGTAAACCAGCCTAGAGGTCCGTGGTTGGCTTGCCAACTGCAGGGCTACCGAAAGCCCGCCCTGTACTGCGAAGCAGTCAGGGTCGGGTAGTTTACGAGGGCATTACCCCATGAGTGAGCACCCCAACCCCCTAGCAGACGAGCGGCTGCGCCACTTTTTGCGTCAATATCGCCCCCTCCCTCCCCCTGCGGCCTCTGGGCTGGAGGAGCAGATCCTTCAAGTTGTGGCGACTCATCCACTTCATGGCCGGCTCAAGCACCCTTGGCGTTGGGTTGGCATCTCCCTTTTGGCGGGCGCTTTGCTGGGCTGGATTGGCTATCAGCGCTGGCAGGTACAGGTGGTGGCCCAGGAGACCGAAGCCCTAGAAAGTTTTTTGGTGAGCACTTGGGGAAGCTTGCTGAGCCCAGAGGGAACAGAAACCGAAACTTGGTGGATAGAACGCGATCCAGAGGGATCCTAAATCCATCAGCCTCACGAATATCCCCCTTCATTGACCATTACACCGCTGAGACTTCTGAGACCTTGGTCAGATTCTTGGTCAGATTCTTAGAAAAAGCCTGCAAAGAGCCATGAGAAATGCTTGGATTTGGATCCCCATTTTGCCACTCTACCTGGGATCCCTGGGTGAACCGGTGATGGGCCAACCCCGCCCCCTGCGAATGATGGATTTGCGCCGCCCCTTTGCTCGCAATTTGCGGGAGCTGAACCTCTCCGACGAGCAGTTGCGGCAATTGCAGCAGATCCGCCACCGCAAACAGGAAGAGTTGTTGGAGCGCATTTTGGAGTTGAGGGCAGCCCGCGGTCGATTGCGGGAGTTGCTGGTCGGCGATGCCCCTGAGTCAGAAGTGGCAGCTCAATTTCAGCGGGTACAACAGCTAAGCCAAGAAGTAAATGCCAAACGTTTTGAGGCAGTTCTGGAAATGCGACAGGTCCTCAGCTCAGAACAGCGGCAACACCTGCTGAAAATTCTCGAAGAGGCCGCTCCATTTTAATTGGATGGCTGGTTGGTATGAGCTGTTATGGTCATTTAAACAGGAATGAAACATTTCCGCCTGGCTCCCCTCTTCCTCTGAGAGAAGGGGTGAAGGCAGTGGCAGGGAGCGTTTGGGGAGTGTCTCAACCTAGCTTGAAATGACTATAACAAGGCGCTTAAATATCCAGGGCAACAATGACAGGGGCATGATCGCTGGGTTTTTCGGCCCGCCGTGGCTCAACATCGATCCAGCAAGCGGTGGCTTTCTCCTGTAGCTCACGAGACAGATAATGATGATCAATGCGCCAGCCGCGATTCCTTTGAAACCCCCCCGAGCGATAGTCCCACCAGCTAAAATGGCCGGGATCGGGGGTGAACTTGCGAAACGCATCCTCAAACCCTAAAGCCAGGATCTCCCGCAGGGCTTGTCGCTCCGGTTCGGAAGCCATGATTTCTCCCGCTTTTTGGGGATCATAAATATCCCGATCTTCCAGGGCAATGTTGAAGTCCCCGCAGAGCAAGATGGGATCCCCTTGGCTCAGGGCAACGGCGAGGTAATCCTTCAGCGTGGCTAGCCAGCGCAATTTATAGGCGTATTTTTCCGATCCCACCTCAGAACCGTTGGGCACATAAAGGTTGAGAATACGGATCCCGCGGTAGATGGCGCTCATCAGCCGCTTTTGCTCGTCCAAATCTGCCGCCGCAGGCAGCAGCGCACCAAACCCCCGTTCTACTTTTTCCGGGGGATCCCGGCTGATCAGAGCCACACCGTTGTAGGACTTTTGCCCGTAGACCTCCACATGAAAGCCCCGCTCCTGAAAGGCCGCCCGGGGAAAGTCTTCATCCACCACCTTAGTCTCCTGCAGGCAGAGCACATCCAGGGATCCCTGGCTGTCCAGCCAAGCCAAAACCTGAGGCAGCCGGGTGCGAATGGAGTTGACATTCCAGGTAGCCACTTGCATGAGGGATCCCGCTCACTCCACCAAGGCTCTTCCTCGGATTTGGGCCAGCCGCTCCGCATCCAGCACCTCCCCCTCGGTGTAGTAGCCGGCAGCTTTTTTGGCCTCGATCTCCACACGGGCATCCGCCGGGATCAGCTCTTCTGGGATGGGCACCCGCTGCAGAACCTCAATGCCGGAGTTGGTGATGGCTCGATACTTGAGGTCGCTCATGGAAATCAGGCGATCGATTCGGGTTATGCCCAGCCAATGGAGCACATCCGGCATCAGCTCCTGGAAGCGGATGTCTTGCACCCCTGCCACACACTCGGTACGGGCGAAGTAGGCATCAGCCCGATCCCCTCCTTCCTGGCGCTTGCGGGCGTTGTAGACCAAAAACTTGGTCACCTCTCCCAAGGCGCGGCCTTCTTTGCGCAGGTACACGATCACCCCGACTCCACCGGCTTGGGCCGTCTTAACGCATTCTTCAATGCCATGCACCAGATAGGGGCGGCAGGTGCAAATATCCGAGCCAAACACATCGGAACCATTGCATTCGTCGTGAACCCGCACCGCCAGGGGCAAGGCCGGGTCGGTGATGGCAGCCACCTGCCCGATGATGTACACCGTCTGGCCACCGATGGGCGGCAAAAACACCGATAGGTCTGGGCGAGTCACCAATTCTGGAAACATGCCTCCCGTCTGCTCGAAGAGGGTGCGGCGCAGCAGGCTTTCGCTCACCTGCAATCGTTTGGCGATCCCCGGCAGGTACCAGACCGGCTCGATTGCGGCTTTGGTGACCACCAGGCTGCCGTTGTCTTTGAGGATCCGGCCATCCACCCGCAACCGCCCTTTGTTGACCGCCTCCTGCAGTTCTGGCATGTGGATGTGGGCCTGAGTAATGGCAATAGTAGGGCGAATATCGTAGCCCTGGGCATAGAGGGGGGCAAAGACTTCTCCCACAACCGCTCCCCAGGGATCCAAGGACACAATCCGGTCTGGATCTCCCCAGCTTGGGTGAGGGCCAATCGACACCACCGGGGCAGTATGGGTTAAATCGGCGCGGTGATCCGCCTGCAGAGAGCCACTGGCCACAGCCAATGCCCGGTAAACAGCGTAGGCTCCCGCATGGGTGCCGATGACATTGCGATGGGCAAGATTGGTTAGGCTACCCACCACCGGCCCCCGCCGCAGTGGATCCAAGGATCCCCAGCGAATCGGCTGGGCTTGCGTCCCATAAGGGGAGGGATGGGAGGTGAGAACAATGTGATGAGGACGGGAGGAAGGTTCGCTCATGGTCCTCAAATGCCTGGAAAATGGAAGAATCTGGAGAAAACAGAATTATAGGCGATCCCCAGCCGTTTCCAGAGAGCTTGCCCCTTCTTTTGGGGTGCTTAGACAACGATTTTGGCCAAACCCAAGGGGCGGATCCCTGTCGGCGAAACCTCGACCCGATAGGGCAACATCTCTACCCCGACCTGCAGGGCCTCACGAAACAGACGGGCATAGCGGGGATCCCGTTCTTCGCCGGGGGCAAACTCGGTGCAATCGGCGCGATTGATCCAGTACAGCAGCAGGGCACGCTGACCCTGTTGGCGGATCTGGATCAGATCTTCCAAGTGTTTTTGGCCGCGAGTGGTCACCGTATCGGGAAACAGCGCACGGGATCCCTTGGCCCAGGTGGTGTTCTTCACCTCCAGATAGGCCGAGCCAGCGTCTCCTGTCAGCAGAAAGTCGATTTTGCTCTTGCCGCAGGTCACCTCCCGTTGCCGGCGGGAAAACCCTGCCAATTGAGGAAACCACCCTCGCTCCAGCCCCCAGTCCACCAGGCGATTGGGCAAGCTGGTGTTGATCCCCACCCATACTCCATCCACCTGGATCATCTCCCAGGTGTAGGCCAGTTTCCGTTTCGGCTCTGGGTGATGGGAGAGGTACACAGGTGCCCCCACCTGACAGACCCCACTCATCGGCCCTGTGTTGGGGCAATGGGCGATGATCTGTTGCCCGTTTTCCAGCTCCACATCGGCCAAAAACCGCTTGTAGCGGCTGCACAGCACCCCTCTGTGCAAGGGGCTCGAAAAGCGGTAAGGTACCGGCCCATCCCCGCACTCCATCCCCAAAGCCTCTCCTTTCGTAGGTATTTTTCTTTAGGATTTTGGAAATCTTCTCCGGGGATCGTCTCTCCTGCGCTAGGGTGAATCATGTGTCCCAAGGCTTGGGGCAGCCTTTTACGGCTTTTTCCGACTTCATGGGAATTCTGCAGATCACTCTGGGAAGCAGTAAGATCCCTATCGCACAAGAGAGGCGTCTGCATTAGCTGTAGTCAGTGCTGCCGGAAAGAGCTGTATTGGCGATTAAACCCATTTAACACCTCTTTTTTCTGCCCTTTTGTCAAAACTTGGAGAAGAAAACCCGAATGCTGCGTCTTGATCCTGATCCCGGCTTTCAGCCTGCGGATCCCTTGCAGGACAACCGTGGGCGTGTGGCCATATTCATCGACGGATCCAATCTGTTCTATGCCGCTCTGCAACTGGGCATTGAGATCGACTACACCCGCCTGCTGAAGACTCTGAGTGGTCGGTCGCCCCTTTTGCGCTCTTTTTTCTACACCGGCGTCGATCGCAACAACGAAAAGCAGCAGGGGTTTTTGCTCTGGATGCGCCGCAATGGCTACCGCGTGGTTACCAAAGAGCTAACCCAGTTGCCCGATGGATCCAAGAGAGCCAACCTGGATGTGGAAATTGCCGTGGATATGCTGTCGCTGGTGCGCTGGTATGAGACGGCTGTGCTGGTGAGCGGTGATGGGGACTTGGCCTACGCGGTCAATGCCGTTAGCTACCAAGGGGCGCGAGTGGAGGTGGTTAGCCTGCGTTCCATGACCAGCGATCAACTGATCAACTTGGCGGATCGCTACATCGACCTGGAATCCATCAAAGACCAAATTAAGAAAACCAACCGTCCCTCCTCCGCCTACCTGTACCGACCGGGGTTCACCGCCGATGAGGAGGACGAGGGATAACTTTCCCTCCCCCACAGGGAGAAGGGAAAGCAGAGCAACGGGGGGCTTACTGGGCTTTCCAATTTGAAGGGATCCCCTGCAGCAGGTAAACCGGGTTCAGGGGGGCAAAGCGGGTACCCTCGGCCAGGACGGCAGAGCGAGAGATCTGAACGTGATCCACTCGAACTTGCCAGCCCCGAGAACGCAGCCATTGCAGGGCCTCGCTGCAGGTTTCTAGGGTAGCGAAGTTGGCCACCAAGATCCCTCCAGGCCGCAGGCGGGCTTCCACCACCGGCAGCAGGTCGCGGATCCCTTTGCCGCCGCCGCCCAGCACCACCCGATCTGGGTCGGGCAAGTTGGCCAACACTTGGGGGGCTGCCCCCGGGATCACCTGCAGGTTCTCCAGTCCAAAGCGTTGCCGGTTGCGCCGAATCAGGCAGATGCCGGCGGCATTCCGCTCAACGGCGTACACCTGAAGTTGGGGGGAAAGACGGGCTATTTCGATGGCCACCGAGCCGGTGCCGGCACCGATGTCCCACACCACGCCCTCCTGGGGGAGCTGCAGGGATCCTAAGGTGAGCAGGCGGATGGGCTGCTTGGTGATCAAGCCGGGCTGGTCGGGAAAGGTGTAGAACTGGTCGTCCGGGATCCCGACCAAAGGCCAGCGATGGGGATCTGGCTCCGGCTCTACTCGTCGCAGCACCACAACGTTGGGGCTGGGGAAAACGGCGTCTTCCCCTTCTTGGAGGGGCACGACCTGTTCTTGAGGGGATCCCAGTTGACTACAGACCCAGGCTTGGTAACGCACCGGCAGCCGCAGGTCGGCAATGAACTGGGCCAAGACGGTCGGTGTATGCTCCGGATCGGTGAGCACCACGATCACAGGGGATCCCTGCTTGAGAACGGCTTCCAACCGCTCCACTCCCCGCCCGTGCAGGCTGAGGATGGTCGCCTCTTGCCAGGGGATCTGCAGGCGGTTCAGGGCCAGCTGCACCGAGCTCACCTGCGGATAGAAGGCCAACCGCTCCGCTGGGAAATACTCCGTCAACAGCCGCCCGATCCCGAAAAAAAGCGGATCCCCGCTGGCCAACAAAACTAGGGATCCCTGAGCCATCTCCTGCTGCAAAAGCGGGATCCAACTTTCCACCGGCCCGGTGAGCGGGATCTTGCGGGCCGGATGATCGGTAAAGTGCCGGAGCAGATGAGGGGCTCCTGCCAAAACCCTGGCTTGGGAAAGGGGGGGGATCCCCCAGGAAGCCACAGAGCCATCCCCCGCTACCCCTACGACCGCAAGCTGAGGTGACCGCCCAGGTGCTGCCGTAGCCATTTAACGTTCGACAGGTGGGTGGTATTGGCGCATGTGATTGAGAAAATCCAGTCGCAGCTCCGCCACTTCCCGTTGCATTTCCCGCATCTCCCGAATAAAGCTGAGTTGAGCCTCGATCAGGCGGCCATCGCGCTCCCGAAATTGCTCCATCATCATGGCTTGCGCTTCCCTCAGTTCGGCAAACCCAGCCTGCATATCTCGGCGGCACTCCTGTATGGCCACCTCCAGCTCGTCTCCCCGCTCTTCGTTCTGTCGAATCCGCTCCTGGTTCTGTTGGATCAACGCCCTGATCTCCTGGATTTCGGTCTGGAGTTGGGCTTCCATAGCCTGCCGCTCGGCCCGCATTTCGGCCATCTGGGCCTCAAAGCGCTCGGCAGATCGTTGCTGCTCGGCCCGCATTTCGGCCATCTGAGCCTCAAAGCGCTCGGCAGATCGTTGCTGTTCAGCCCGGATCTCGGAGATTTGGGCTGCAAAGCCCTGCCGCATCTCAACCATCTGAGCCTCAAAGCGCTCAGCCGACCGCTGCTGCTCGGCTCGCATTTCGGCCATCTGGGCCTCAAAGCGCTCGGCAGATCGCTGCTGCTCAGCCCGGATCTCGGAGATTTGGGCTGCAAAGGCCTGCCGCATCTCAACCATCTGAGCCTCAAAGCGCTCAGCCGACCGCTGCTGCTCGGCCCGCATTTCTTGGATTTGTTCTTGTTGTTGCTGAAGGTTGCGAATCAGCCACTCCTCTTGTTCTGGGGTCATGGGAAAGGTCTGAAGATATCCCTTCAATTCTAGTCAGTTGGGGATGGGATCCCGTTGAGCTGCCAAGAGAAGGGCATTGACAATGGCAGCAGCAACTGGGGATCCGCCTTTGCGGCCCTCCACCCGAATCTGGGGAACATCCGTTTGCGCCAACGCCTGCTTGGCCTCTTCCACCGCCACAAATCCCACCGGCACTCCGATCACCAAAGCCGGCTTGACCCGCTGTGCCCGAATCTCCTCCACCAAAGCCAGCAACGCGGTGGGGGCATTGCCAACGACAAACAGGGCTTCTGGATAGCGGCGTGCCAAGTTCACCATCCCATTGGCGGCGCGGGTTTGACCGGGCCAACGGGGCTCCTCCACCCAGTCCAAAGCACAGTAGAGGGGGATCCCTTGGGCTTTCAGACCTGACTGGATCCCAGCTGCCACCATCCTGACATCGACAATGACAGGCTGCTTTTGCCGTAGGGCTGCCAGGGCGTGTTCAACGGCGTTGGGGCCGAAGAAAAAGCGATCCCGCAGCTCAAAGTCGGCAGTGGCATGAATGGCACGGCGCACCACCTCATAAGGGATCCCTTGCCAGGGGTGGGGGCCGATCTCCTGATCGATCTGGCGAAAGCTGGCAGCGGTAATCGGGTCTATCCCGAAGGCTTCATCCATTGGGTCTGGGGTTATGGACACAGTCATGCTGGCATGTCCTGGAAGATATAGAAGAACCGGTGGCAAAGTACGTCCTATTAAATGATGAGCCGAGGAAACCACTAAGATTGGTCTAGCCTAAATTGGAGATGAGCCTATTGTTATCACCCACTTCTCCCTTGCACGGACTCGACTCCCATCCTTCCCCTTCTGCTCCCGTCGGCGCCAATTCCGTCGGCAATCCCGGTTTCTCCTCTGTTGATGCGCCCTCCCCTTCCCCAACGGGTAGCGACAGGGATCCCTTGTCGGCTTTGCCTCGCTACGGCTACCCCCAAACCTGGCATTGGCGGGGCTGGCCCATCCATTTCACTTACACTCCCAGTCGTGCCCAAACCCCTGCCGGTGTAGTCAACTTAACGGCAGCTCCGGCCCTTTTAATCCACGGATTTGGGGCTTCGGTGGGCCATTGGCGCCACAACATCGTCCCTCTGGGATCCCAGCGCTCCGTCTATGCCCTCGACCTGCTGGGATTTGGCAAGAGTGCCAAGCCGGAGATTGCCTACAGCGTTGATCTGTGGGTGGAGCAGGTACACGAGTTTTGGCAAACTCACATTCAGCAGCCCAGCATCCTGGTGGGCCATTCCATCGGGGGCTTGGTGGGGGTAATTGCCGCCGCCCGCTATCCCCAAATGGTGAAAGGCTTGTGCTTGATCAGTTGTGCCGATGGGCCTCACCCCGAAGAATTACCCCCTCCCTGGGATGCTCTGGTGCGAGCCCTCTGCGAAGGGATTCTGTCGTTGCTGGGGTGCCCCCTCACTTATCCCCACCTCTTCAACTGGCTGCGACAAACCGAGGTGCTACGAGCTTGGATCAAGAATGTCTACAAGCGGGATGAGCAGGTGGATGACGAGCTGGTGCAGATCTTCCAGAGACCGGCCTTTGAGCCGGGGGCAGCCCACGTGTTTTTGGACGGTCTGAGGGCCATTCTCTGCCGCCGCTTCGACAGCCCCAAACGCCTGCTGCCCACCCTAAAAATGCCTATCTTGCTACTTTGGGGCCGAGAAGATCCGGCAGTGCCCAGTTTTTTGGCAGACCAATTTAAGCGCTGGCAACCTGCCCTCACCTTGGTGAAGCTGCCGGGAGTAGGCCACTGCGCCCACGACGAGCTGCCTCACTGGGTCAACACCCTCATCGGGGAATGGGCGGCCAGTCTGGAGACCTGCCCTGACTTGCCCACCCCCCTTCAGCGGGATCCCCGAGTCGGCTAGCTCAGCAAGTGATCTGAGCTATTCCCGGCAAGGTGCCACAAGTGAGGGCTATCGGCACAGGGCCCCCCCCAGCTTGGAACACCCCCAAGCCAAATCCCAGCCTGCCGCCGGGAAAAGGGATCCCGCTCAGAGATCAGGGGGCAGCTTGAGGATCTGATGCTGGCGCATCCCCTGCCAGCGGCGAATGAGATCGCCATCAATACCGAACTGATCCAACGCCTTCACCACCACAAAATCCACCAAATCTAGGATGGTACGCGGCTGGTGGTACCAAGCCGGAATGGCCGGAACAATGCGCGCCCCCGCTTCTGCCAGAGTGGTCAAGTTGCGCAGGTGGATCAGGCTAAAGGGGGTTTCCCGCGGCACCACCACCAAGCGTCGTCCCTCCTTGAGCTGCACATCAGCAGCCCGCTCCAGCAGATCCGAGCTCAAGCCGGCAGCCAACTTGGCAACTGTACCCATGCTGCACGGGATCACCAACATCCCCTGCGTGCGATAGGAGCCACTGGCAATGGTTGCCCCCACATCCTGCCAGCGATGACAAACTAGGGATCCACCGCTGCTCTCGGCTTGCTGTCGCCAAAAGTGGGCCTGCTTGCGGGGGTCTGTCGGCAGCAGCACCCCTTGTTCTCCCTGCCACACCTGATAGGCCGCTTTGGAGGCCACCACTTCGACGCGGTAGTCCAGGCTGAGCAGAACATGCAGAGCGCGCACAGCATAGAGCATCCCTGAAGCGCCTGATACGCCAAGGATGATGGGCAGAGAGGATGTCAAGGGCCGCTGGGGAACGTCTTCTGCTCAAGTCTAGCGAGGGGAGCCGTCCCTCGCCTGCTCAGGAGATCCCTAACCCACCGCTCCAAAAGACTTGCACAACGCCGGATAAAAATGCTCCTGGCACAGGTTGAAGGCAGCGCTCAAGCCCCAGTCTGGCTCTTCTCTGTTAGGTCTGCAGATTTTGCCGCCCGTTGCGGATCACCCGCAAGGACTCCACCAACCGCAACTCCAAGTCTTGCAACACCTGATCCACGTAACGGTGGGCCTCCCGCTGCAGGCGCTCCGATTCCTGCAGTGTCTGTCGCCGCACCTCCTCACTATGTTGATAGGCTTGTTGCAATAACTGCTCCGCTTGAGCTTGGGCCTGTCGCAGAATCGCCGATTCGTTGAGGAGCTGCTCAGCCCTACGTTGGGCCGCGGCCACAATTTCTTGGGCGTAGCGATTGGCCTCCGCCAAGATCCGATCCCGCTGGCGCAGCAATTCTTCCGCTTCCTCTAGGGCTATTGGCAGGTTCAGGCGGATAAAGTCTAACTGCTCCAGAATCTTTTCCTCTTCAATAAGGGTGCGAGACCAAAACAGGCGAGGGCTACTGAGAATGGCTGCCTCCAATTGATCCAGGGCCTCCTGGACGCGCATCAGAGCCAGGGTCTGATCCCCAAAGGGTACGCCGGCACGATTGGAAGGATCAGAGGGCAATTCTCGCATCAGTCTATGAAGAGGGGAGGCTGCACTGAGCAAAAGAGCAGATCAGGCAGGATAACGCCTACCATATCAGGTTCTCGGTTTCCTGAATCTGCGCAGTCTCCCCTTCGCTCCAACCACTCTTCGTGAAGTAGATGTTCTTTTTGATATGAGGGGACGATGGACTTTCTCCCTCGCGGAGGCTGTGAGCCAAGCGGCAGAGAGGCTGCTTACCGGTCGGTTGGTGCCACAGCGGCTGGGGAGCCGAGGTTGCTCGGCTGCCAAAAGAGCGCCAATGGAGGAGATTTATAGTCATTTTGAATGAATAGGAATAAAACATTTCCGTTGCCTTGCTCTCCAACCCCCCTCTCCCAGAGAGATGAGCTGGGGGGTCGCGGCAGCGGCGCGGAGCGTTTGGGGAGTGTCTCAATCTAGTTTGAGATGACTACACTTTTTGAGTTGCCGCCAGTTCCCTGAAGATGGCCAGCCTCCAGATGGTTGACAGCTACCTATGGCACACTGAGAAAAAAGGAGTTGGAGCCCCAGCCTCTTATGCCACAACCGCAGCCCCCCAGAAGACTGGAAGACCAGTTTGTGGAGAATGTCTCCCGTTATCCCACTTACTTTATTACCGTTTTGCTGGGGGGGATCTGGGCTGGCCTCCAGCCTTTTGTCGGCCTGTATCGCAAAAGTCCAACAGCGGCGGCTATGGTTACGCTAGGATCCCTTTTGTTGCTTCTATTTGTTTATTTCACCCTGCGAGGCATGACAGGGAATACCTTTTTGCCAGAATGGCTGCTGGGTTAGCCGTACAGTGGACGCCGGCAGCATAAGCACGCCTCAAGGGGATCCCTCTTTTTCGCCCCACTGCTGACAAGAAGTAAAGTGCTCCGCACCGCTCGCGCGAATGAAAAGTTTGCCCCGGAATGGTGGCGGTCTATGGGCAGGCCAAGCCTCAATTGGCTCTTCAGGGATCCCGGCTGCAAGCTGTAGCGAGGGGATTGGATTTGCCGCTAGCTTGGTAGAGCATGACTCTAGTCAATAATAAGCTCAACTATACTGAAAATAATGTATAATATGTTCAGTACGGATTACTACCAGTTGATCTTTCTGTTTACTTTCGAGTCTGCCAACATGGTAGCCAAAGCAAAGCAGAAAATTGGTAGTAAGACGACACGGAAACTGCGCTTTGGGTATTCTACTCAAAGCTTTGCGGGATACCGCCATTCTGGTTGGAAACAAACAGAATGCTATCGCTGCATAGTTGAACAGTGATGTTCAGCAGTGTTCAGCGTAAATGTATCAGGTGTTCTCCTCCGTTTTTTGAACTCATGGCAGATTGGATCCTGTTGGCGCTGGTGGGTTCTGCAACCTACCTGCTGCTGCAAAAAAGTGTGGCCCGCCTTTCGAAGGTGCCGTGGCGGATCCTGTGGCTGGTGATGATGCTGCCCCCTTTGGTTTGGGTGCTGGGGCGTCAGGTGTTTCAGTACGAATTGCCTCCCTTGCTGATGTTGCTGCTGTTTCTCACCTCCTACTTTACCAGCATGACCTTGGTGAGACGAGGGGGTATTCGGCCCTCAACCGGAGGCCCTCGGCCAGAGGTGGAAAACTCCTCTCCAGAAGCGGATCCCTCGCCGGCTGGGGAACCTGAGCCAGAGGAAGAGGAGGAAGACGGCGCCGCAGATCCGGTCTCGCTGGCTCTTGCCCACACCCCCATCTCCGAAGTGCCGCGGGAGAAGCTGAGCCATTGCTTCCCCTGGAACGTCTTTTATTTGCAAAATGTGGAGTACCGCCCCCAGGCGATCATCTGCCGGGGCAACTTGCGGGCGGATCCCAGTGAAGCCTATGAGCGGGTGCAGCAAAACGTGGAAACCACTTTCGGCAAACGCTTTTTGGTGGTGCTGCAGGAGGGGTTTGCCGGTAAGCCCTTTTTTGCCTTGGTGCCCAACCCGGCGGCGCGGCGCTCCCTGGCGGACAGTCGAGAGTTGCCGCTGCTGGCTTTGGGGCTGTTGCTATTCACCTTCTGGACAACCCTCAGTGCTGGGGCCCACGCGGCTGGGGTTAGCCCTGACCGGCTGCTGCATTTGCCCTCTCTGATGAAAGGATTGCCCTATGCGGTCGGGATCCTTGCCATTTTGGGATCCCATGAGTGGACTCGTTACTGGGTGGCCCGCCGCCACCACATCAAAACCTCGCTGCCCTATTTCATCCCGGTGCCTTTTGTCCTAGGGACTTTTGGGGCGTTTATCCAGTTGAAAGAGCCGGTGCCCAACCGCAAGGTGTTGTTTGATATCGCCGCCGCTGGGCCGCTGGCAGGGAGTCTTGTTGCTTTGGGCATGCTGTTGCTGGGGCTGGTGTTTTCAGCGCCTGCAGATCCTCCCACGGTGCCGGAGGGGCAGCCGACCCCGATTAGTTTTCATCGCATTGACCCGCGCCTATCGGTGCTGCTGGCAATTCTGGCCCGCATGGTGCTGGGGGATCAGTTGCAGCCGGGGCAGGTGATCGAGCTGCACCCGCTGGCCTTTGCCGGCTGGCTGGGCTTGGTGGTGATTGCCTTTAACCTCATGCCGGTGGGCCAACTGGATGGAGGGCACATTGTCCACGCAGTGTATGGACAGCGGATGGGAGCGAATGTGGGCCGGGTAGCCCGCTGGTTGGTGTTGCTGCTGGCTTTGACGGTGCAGCCTTGGCTGTTGCTCTGGGCGCTGCTGCTGTTTGTGATTTCCAGTGCTGACGAGCCGGCCCTCAACGATGTGACGGAACTGGACGAGGCCCGGGATCTGCTGGGGCTGGGGATGCTAACGCTGCTGGTGCTGATCCTGCTGCCGGTACCGCCGTTTTTGCAAAATGGACTGGGCTTGGCCTAGATCCGGGGTAGGATCCAAACCGCCCCTGACCTCGTTCTCCTCTCATGCAACGCAGCTTAATTGTTCAAAAGTACGGCGGTACCTCTGTCGGCTCTGTGGAGCGTATCCAGGCCGTGGCTCAACGGGTGGCCCACACGGTGAAGGCAGGGCATCGGGTGGTGGTGGTGGTCTCGGCGATGGGGGATGAAACCGATCGCCTTGTGGGCTTGGGGGAGCAGATCTTGCAGGGATCCCCGACCACACCGGCCCAGTTGCGGGAATGGGATATGCTCCTTTCCACCGGTGAGCAGGTGAGCATTGCCCTGGTGGCCTTGGCGCTGCAACGCTTGGGGTGTCCTGCCCTTTCCCTGACGGCAGCCCAGGTGGGCATTGTCACCACTCGGGATCACAGCCGGGCCCGCATTTTGCACATCCACACCGACCGCCTGTGGCAGCACCTGGAGCGGGAAGAGGTGGTGGTGGTGGCCGGGTTCCAGGGGATTACTAGCCTGGCGGAGCTGGAGATCACCACCCTGGGTCGGGGGGGATCCGACACCACGGCGGTGGCCTTGGCAGTGGCTTTGGGAGCAGAGCTGTGTGAGATCTACACCGATGTGCCGGGGATCTTCACCACGGATCCGCGTAAGGTGCCTGAGGCCAGGCTGTTGCCGGAGATCACCAGTGATGAAATGTTGGAGCTGGCCAGCTTGGGGGCCCAGGTGCTGCATCCCCGCTCGGTGGAAATTGCCCGCAACTACGGTGTGAAGCTGCGGGTGCGCTCCAGCTTGGAGCCGTTGCAGGCGGGATGCGAGGGCACTCTCATTCTTTCTCCTCCCCCCCGTCCTCGTGCTGCCGACAGCAGTATCGAGCTGGGCCTGGCGGTGGATACGGTGGAGCTGGATCGGGATCAGGCCAAGTTGGTGTTGGTGGGGGTGCCGGATCGCCCTGGCATTGCCGCCCAGCTCTTTCAGGGGATCGCGGCGGCAGGGGTGAATGTGGATTTGATTTTGCAGTCGCTCCAGTTCACAGCCGCTCACGCCAGCGGGACGGACTCCTTGCCGCAGGGATCCGTGCCCCAGCCCACCAATGACATTGCCTTTACGGTCAGTCGGTCGCAGGTGGCCGAGGCTGCAGCCGTTGCCCGGCGGATTGGCCAAGAGCTGCAGTGTGCAGCGGTGATTGTGGATGAGGCGGTGGCCAAAGTCAGCATTGCCGGGGTGGGGATGATGGGCCGACCTGGGATCGCGGCGCAAATGTTCCAGGTGCTGGCCGAGGCCGGGATCAATTTGCAGATGATCTCCATGTCCGAGATCAAGGTGAGCTGTGTGGTGGCTGCGGAGCGGGCCGGTGATGCCGCCTTGGCTCTGGGAGAGTCGTTCCAGGTGATCCCCCACTTGCATCGGGCAAAGATGCCGGCTGCCCCTCAAGACAGCCACCCGGTACGCGGTGTTGCCTTGGATTTGAAGCAATCGCGGCTGGGCCTTCGCAAAGTGCCGGATCGTCCGGGAACTGCCGCCCATTTGTTCGGGCGCTTGGCGGCTGCCGGGATCATCGTGGACACCATCATCCAAAGCCAGCGGGGCTACCACAACGGGATCCCCAGTACCGACATTGCCTTTACCGTGCCTCAGGATCAAGCGATGGCTGCTGAGGCAGTCTGCCGGCAGGTGGCCGAAGAACTCCAGGCGGCAGGCGTTGACGCGGATCACGACATTGCCAAGGTCAGCATTGTCGGCGCTGAGATGGAAACCTATCCCGGCGTCGCTGCCCGTCTGTTTGCAGCTCTGGCCGAAGCGGGAATCAACATCGAGATGATCGCCACCTCGGAGATCAAGGTGAGCTGTGTAGTGCGCCGGGATCGAGGGATCCCGGCCTTGCAAGCTATTCACCGCGCTTTCCGGCTGGACTGCCCCTAGCCTGCCTTAGGGTTGAGCCGCCAGCAGCAAGGGAAAATGATGGGCGTTGGGGGCGTGCATCACCTGGATCCCCAGATTGGCGCGGTTGAGGAGATCGGCGTAGGTGGGGATGAAGCGGCCCTGGCTGTCCAGGATGGACTGGTTGAAGTTCAAGCCGTTCAAGTTAAAGGCCATTATGCCGATACCTATTGCCGCCGCCCAAATCCCCACTGTGGGCAGGGCCGCCATCCAGAAGTGGACGGAACGGCTGTTTCTCAGGCCCAGGCCGGGGAACCCCAGCCGCCCCAAGAACGCGTAGTGCCCGGCCAGGAAGTTGTAGGTGACTTCCTCCTGCCCGAAGCGGTAGCCGGCATTTTGTGACTCTTCTTCCGAGGTCTCGCGGATTAGGCTGGAGATCACCAGGGAGCCGTGCAGGGAGGCCAGCAGAGCGCCGCCAAAGACGCCGGCCACCCCCAGCCAGCTAGCAGGGTGCATGAGGATATTGTGCTCCGCCTGGAAAGCCAGCATGAAGTAGAAGGTGCCGGCGATCCCCAGGGGCAAGCCTTCCGAGAAACTGCCCTGGCCGATGGGGTAGACCAAGAGCACTGCCGTAGCCGCCGCCGCCGGAGCGGAAAACGCCACCGCAATCCAGGGACGCATGCCCAAGCGATAGCTCAGCTCCCACTGCCGGCCCAGGTAGCACCACACCCCGATCAGGAAATGGAGCACGATCAGTTGGTAGGGGCCGCCGTTGTAGAGCCATTCATCCAAAGAGGCGGCTTCCCAAATGGGATAAAAGTGCAAGCCGATGGCCGCCGACGTGGGCACCACCGCCGCCGAGATGAGATTGTTCCCCCCTATCAAAGAGCCGATCACCGGCTCGCGGATCCCATCCACATCCACCGGCGGAGCAGCAATAAAAGCGATTACAAAACAAAAGGCAGCCGCCAACAGCGTCGGGATCATCAACACGCCAAACCAGCCGATGTACAGCCGGTTTTCGGTGCTGGTTATCCATTGACAAAAGCCATTCCAACTCCAGAGCTGCCGCGCAGCCGAGGAGCGGCGAACTACAGTACTCATAGGCCAACTCCTAAAGAGACAAAACCATTCTTTGCTTTGTCGGCTTCCTTGAACGGGGCAAAACTCTTCCCGCGCCGACCGCCAAAAGCGTCTCCTTCTTTCAGGCTAGACAGTTTTAGGGACGCCGACAGGGATCCCTAACTTTCGCAACGGGACTGTGAAAAAAATGGATTTGTCGATACAAATCAGCACCGATATGTTGCAACTTGGAGGTCTTTGAGAGCTTCCCGGCGAAGGTCGGTCACTGGCAGTTGATGGCAGCCAAGCTTGAGCAGACGTTTCTTAAGGATAGGTTTAGGAAAGAGGTGCCGTCCGGGACCTGCTTTTTTTCCTCCAGAATCCTAGACAGAGAAAAAATCCTGCAAGCACTTCACCTGCAGGGATCCCGACTGCAAAGCACGGATGGCAGCCGCGGTGGCTTTGGCCCCTGCCAAGGTGGTCACCAGAGGGATCTTGTAAGCCAGGGCAGTGCGGCGGATCTTTTGGCCATCTTGCTGCGCCTCGACACCGGAAGGAGTGTTGATAATGAGCTGAATCTGGTGATTTTTGATGGCGTCGATGACGTGGGGCCGCCCCTCGTGCAGCTTGAGGACTTTATCCACCGGGATCCCGTGCTCGGCCAAAACCTTTTGGGTTCCTTCGGTGGCCAATAGGCGAAAGCCCAGCTCCACAAACTCGCGGGCTACCGGGATGACCGCCTGTTTATCCCGGTCGCTGACGCTGATGAACACCGTCCCCTGGAGAGGCAGATTCTGCCCCGCCGCCAGTTGCGCTTTGGCGTAAGCGCGGCCAAAGTCCGTGTCAATGCCCATCACCTCACCGGTGGAGCGCATCTCCGGCCCCAGCAGCGTGTCGGTGCCGGGAAACTTGTGGAAGGGCAAAACCGCTTCTTTGACGGCAATGTGGGAGGGGATCACCTCCTGGGTAAAGCCCAGCTCGGCTAGGGTTTTGCCGCTCATCACTTGAGCGGCGTAGTCTGCCAGCGGATGGCCGATGGCCTTGCTGACGAAGGGTACGGTGCGAGAGGCGCGCGGGTTGGCCTCCAGGATATAGACTTGACCTTTTTGGACGGCGTATTGCACGTTGATCAGGCCCACCACCTTCAGGGCTTGGGCCAACTTCACCGTCCACTCGCGGATCACCCGCAGCACCTCGGGGCTGAGGGTGCGGCTGGGCAATACACAGGCCGAATCGCCCGAGTGGATCCCGGCCTGCTCGATGTGCTCCAGAATGCCGCCGATGGTTACGGCGCCGGTGCGGTCGGCAATGGCATCCACATCCACCTCCACCGCCTCTTCCAGAAACTGATCCACCAGCACCGGACGATCCGGATCCACCGCCACCGCCAGTTGCATGTAGCGCTGCAAGTCTTGGTCGGAATAGACGATCTCCATAGCCCGTCCCCCCAAGACGTAGCTGGGCCGCACCACCACCGGATAGCCGATGCGGCGGGCAATTTCCAAGCTTTCTTCCACGCTGCGGGCGATGCCGTTGGCCGGCTGGCGAATATCCAACTCCCGCAAGATGCGCTCGAAGCGCCCCCGATCCTCAGCAATGTCGATGGAATCGGGGGAAGTTCCCCAGATGGGAGCCTGGGCTGCCGCCAGCCCCTGCGCCAGCTTGAGCGGGGTTTGGCCGCCAAATTGCACGATCAGGCCCACCGGCTGCTCAGCATCCACCAAGTTCATCACCTCTTCATGGGTGAGCGGCTCAAAATAGAGGCGATCGGCGGTGTCGTAGTCGGTGGAAACGGTTTCCGGGTTGGAGTTGACCATGATCGCTTCGTAACCCAGGCGGCTGAGGGCAAAGGCAGCATGACAACAGCAGTAGTCGAATTCGATCCCCTGGCCGATGCGGTTGGGGCCACCTCCCAAGATCATCACCTTCTCTTTGCGGGCCGGGAAAATCTCCGACTCGCTCTCGTAGGTAGAGTACTGGTAGGGGGTAGCAGCCTCAAATTCGGCAGCGCAGGTATCCACAGTTTTGTAGGTGGGGATCACCCCCAGGCTTTTGCGGCAGGCCCGCACCTGATGTTCCGTGGATCCAGTGAGGTGGGCAATTTGTCGGTCGCTGAAGCCCATTTGCTTGAGGTGTCTCAAGTCGTCAGCACTCAGGGATCCCAGCTCCCGCCCCTTGAGGGCTTGCTCCACCTCCACCAACTCCTGTAGCTTGTCGATAAACCAGGGATCGATGTGGGTGAGTTGGGCAATCTCCTGGGCAGAAAAGCCCATGAGCAGAGCGGTGCGGATGGTGAGCAGGCGGAAGGGGTTGGGGGTGCGCAGGTTGGCCCGCACTTCCTCTGGCTTGGGGAAAACCTCCGGCCTATCGCTGCCAAAGCCGGGACGGTCGATTTCCAGGGAACGCAATGCCTTCTGGATGGATTCTTGAAAAGTGCGGCCAATGGCCATCGCCTCCCCCACCGATTTCATCTGGGTGGTGAGAACCGGCTCTGCGCCGGGGAATTTTTCAAAAGCAAAGCGAGGGATCTTGGTGACCACATAGTCGATGGTGGGCTCGAAGCTGGCCGGAGTTTTGCGGGTGATGTCGTTGGGGATCTCCGGCAGCGTGTAGCCCACTGCCAGTTTGGCGGCAATTTTGGCGATGGGAAAGCCGGTGGCCTTGCTGGCCAAAGCAGAAGAGCGGGAGACCCGCGGGTTCATCTCGATCACCCGCACCTCGCCGTTGGCAGGGTTGACGGCAAATTGCACGTTGGATCCCCCGGTCTCTACGCCAATTTCGCGCATGATGGCGATGGCATAGTCCCGCAGCCGCTGGTATTCCTTGTCGGTGAGGGTTTGGGCCGGGGCCACGGTGATGGAGTCGCCAGTGTGCACCCCCATCGGGTCGATGTTTTCTATGGAGCAGATGATCACCACGTTATCCGCCAGATCCCGCATCACCTCCAGCTCAAACTCCTTCCAGCCGATGACCGATTCTTCCACCAAGATTTGGGAAACGGGGCTGGCCTCCAAGCCGGCAGCGCAGATCTCTTCAAACTCCTCCTGGTTGTAAGCCACCCCACCACCGGTGCCCCCCAGGGTATAGGCCGGGCGGATGATGAGGGGATAGCCGATCTCCTGGGCAATCTGCTTGGCTTCTTCCAGGGTGTGGGCCAGGCCAGAGCGGGGCACGGCCAAGCCAATCCGCTGCATGGCTTGCTTGAAGAGATCCCGGTCTTCGGCTTTTTCAATGGCCTCCCGCTTGGCCCCAATCAACTCCACCCCGTACTGCTCCAGGATCCCTTGCTGGGCCAGTTGCACCGCCACGTTGAGGGCCGTCTGGCCGCCCATGGTGGGCAGCAGAGCGTCGGGGCGTTCCCGCTCGATGATTTTGGCCACAAAGTCCGCCGTCACCGGCTCGATGTAGGTGCGCTCCGCCATACTGGGATCCGTCATGATGGTGGCGGGGTTAGAGTTGACCAAAACGACCTCATAGCCCTCTTCCCGCAGGGCTTTGCAGGCTTGGGTGCCCGAGTAGTCGAACTCACAGGCTTGGCCAATGACGATCGGCCCCGCTCCAATGAGCAAGATTTTGTGGATATCGGTGCGGCGCGGCATAGGGATCCCAGAGGTGGCAGGGTCAGCCTTCTATTGTAGAGGTCACCTGCAGGTCAAGTTGCTCATCGGGATCCCTCTTTTTTGAGTGTTGCGCTTTCAAAGGCTATGCACAGCAGGCAGAGCTTGGATCCCTGGCAGGCAGGAGTTCTCTGGGGCAACCCGCAAAAGGGCAGCTTCTTCATCAGTATCAATAGACGGGAAAACTTGAACTTTAGATGATATCAATGCTATCGTCGCAGCAAAGCCGCCCAGGGATCTGCCGATCGAGGAAACGCTCTATGGCCACGTTAATTGTTCGCAATGTTGACGAAGCCATTGTCAAAGCTCTCAAACAAAGGGCTAGTCGTCACGGCGTTAGTGCAGAGGCCGAACACCGCAAAATCCTAGAGCAAGTCTTACTCCAGCCTGCGAAACAGTCCTTTGCCGAAGTGCTCAGATCGATACCTAACGTTGGCAACGATTCAGACTTTGAGCGGGTGCAAGATAACACTGCCCATGACGTATTTGCTTGACACTAACGTCATCAGTGAGCTGCGCAAACACAGTCAAGCCAACTCCGGGGTTCAAGAATTTCTTCAAATTGCCATTGAGCAAGAGGCCCGCATCTACATCAGCGTGATCACGCTGGGCGAACTCCGCCGAGGCGTTGAACTCATGCGCCATCGCGGCGATCATCTGCAAGCCAACCTTCTGGAGAGGTGGCTGCAAACGGTTGTCGATGACTATGCCGATCACCAAATTTTCGGGCTGGAGACCCGCACCATAGCCGCAGGCTTGGTGTCGGGAGGTAAGCCCGCCTCCATATAGGTTTGCCGGTCAAAAGCCTGGATAAACTACAATAAGCCCATGAGCCAGACTATATCGGTACGTTGCAAGCTGATAGTCCCACAAGAGTTGCGTCAAGAAATTGACCGCACTTTGCAGGGCTTTGCGAATGCTTGCAACCAGATCCTCGACACCGCCAAACAAAAGAACTGCTGGAACACCGCCAAGCTGCATCACTTGGTCTATCGGCCGGTAAGGGCAGCAACGGGGCTGAAAGCCAACCACGTCTGTCAGGCGCTCCGTCGGGTGATTAGCAATGCCAAGGCGGTGAAGCAAGTCCACAAGTTCCGCCCCACCAGTCTGACTTTGGACGCGCGTACTTTTAGGTACCGAGAGTCCGACCAAGCCGTGGGCGTGACCCTGATGAGCGGACGGGTTTGGCTCAAGCTCAAGATTGGCGGTTATCAAATCGCTTTGCTGCGGGGGCAAACGCCCACCAGCGCTACTCTGTCTAAGACCAAGCAAGGGGACTACTACATCAACATTGCTGTTGAGCTGGATACTCCCCCGACTGGCAAAACTCCAAAGGTAATCGGAGTTGACTTGGGCAGGCGGGATATCGCCACCGCTAGCAACGGACGCTCTTGGAGTGGAGAGCACATCCAGGCCGTCCGTGACCGGTTCAGCCGTGTACGCGCCAAGGTTCAATCCAAACGCACTCGCAGCTCTAGGAGGCTGCTGAGAAGGCTCTCTGGGAGAGAACGGCGCTACCAGACATGGCTGAACCATAACATCAGCAAAACCTTGGTCAGGGATGCCCAGGCTATTGGTGCGGCACTGGCTTTTGAAGACTTAACAGGCATCAGAGATTGCTTGAATCAGAAGTCTCGAAGTAAGGCCGAGCGGCGCAGGACTAACAACTGGGCGTTCTACCAGCTCAGGATGTTTGTAGCCTACAAGGCTGCCATCGCTGGAGTGCCTGTGGTGCTGGTGCCGCCTGCCTACACCAGTCAGATCTGCCACAAATGCCTGCACATCCACCCTGAGCGGGGTAAATCCTACCGCAATGGCAAGTCGTTCAAGTGTGGACATTGTGGGTGGGAAGGGGATGCTGACTATAACGCTGCTCAAGTAATCTCTCTCCTTGGGGCGACTGTAAACTCGCCTGAAATTCCGAAACTTAGCTGTCCTCTGGGGCCGCTAGGGATTGGGATAAAGCCCGCACTCTGCGCGTAGCGCGGGTGTCGGGTAGTTTACTCTCAAAATGCGATTGACAAACAACTGGCTGCTACAGCCTTGGTTTACGGACTTACCCTGGTTACTCGCAATGTCCGTGATTTTGCCGGGACAGGGGTACCTCTCATTAACCCATTTAGACCCTCATAACAAGCCGCGGTAGCGAATAAAGATCAAAACTGCCGCCCAGGATCCCAGCGCCACCTTGATCGCCACCAGAATATTGAGAATCGGGATCCAGCCGCCGCTAAACAGAGCTCCCAACTCCCCTCTGGGCAATTCCCAGCCGGCCAGAGCCATCACAGCCACCCCGATAAACGTCACCACCGACAGCTTCTCCCACATCGCAGCCCGCCACCGTTTGTAGATGGCCTCCATCCAGGTGGAAGAGGCGGTGATCGCCACCAAGCCAATGGCCGTCCCCCCCGCCACCCCGGCAGCAAAGCCTCCGCCCGGCGTCAGGTGCCCTCGAATGGCCAGCTCCACCGCGATCAAAGCCGAAATGGTGGCTCCCACTCGCGCCAACACAATCGAGGGAATATCGGTAAATTGAGCTACATTGGCCGTCGGCTGCTCATCCGCCAGCAGATATTGGGCGCCCAAAATTGCCGTGGAAAACACCACCACTTCAAAGACCGTATCGTAGAGGCGGTTGCGCAGAATGAGACCCGTCACCGTGTTGGGCACACCGCTTTCGCTGGCCAGAATCTCCACTGCCTCGACTAAGGCCACGCCCGCTGTGGGATTGGGGGACACGGATCCCACCTCGCCCACGATGAGCTGTAGGGCTGCCAGCAACACCGCTATCCCGTACACCCACTTCATGTCGCCATCACCTCAGCGGCCAGAGCTTGCTGCGCCAAAATGGCCTGCAGGCGGGGCACGCGTGTAACCAGGCGATACTCTGCTGCTTCTCCACCGGGCTCAAGGGCAATGGTGTGTACCTCCCGGCTGCGAAGAGCAGCCACCAACGCCTCTGAACTCCCATAGGCGGTCAACTCCAAGCGCATGTGGTACCGCTGTAGCCCTTGGCGCATCTGCTGTAACAACTGCCGTGCTGCTGAGGTACTGGCCTCCAGCACAGGGCTGCCTTCGAGAACGCCCAGGCGCATGCTCAGCGAAGAGCGCACCGCAATGGCGTAGAGGGTAATAGAAAGCATGGTGCCCACCAGTGCCTCGGTCAGGGCCACATCCGCCGCCCCAAACAGCGCATAGATCAGGGCGGCAATCGTCCCCAGGATCCCTCGCATCACCAGGGCGTGATAGGGATTGGTCTGGGTCACCACCAGGCTCGCCGTCAGGGGCAGAAGCAACGCCATCACCAGCAACAGGGTCTCTTCCATCCTGGTCTCCTACAGGGACTTGCGCTGCGAGCAAAACGCCAGCACATAGCCCAGAATGGTATTCCAAATAGCCAGGGAGATCAGTGCCAACACCAACAGGGGCCATTCCCGTGGGATCCGCAACAGCAGCCCCAGCATGATGCTCATAGAGCCCAGGGTGTCCGACACCGAAAGGCCGTGCAGCTTAAATAAAATCGAGCGATCCCCAAGGAGCGGCGCCGTTCCCCACAACCAAAACAGCACACCAATCCCAAACAACAGATAGCTCAGACCTTCCACCCAGACTTCCATACCTACCCCCAGGGCCTTTCTAAAGCATTTCCAGCCGTTTCAGTACATGAGCCAAGAGCATTAAGGCCGCATTGCCCACCGACAAAATCAAAACCCCCACAATCCCGATCATCCAATCATCCCGCACCACCGACACCACCAAAATCAGGATGGCCGTCTTTGTGGCCAAGCTGGCAAAGGCGAGCATCGTCTGCCAAATATCTTCCTTCAGCCAAGCGGCATACAGGGGCAAGCACAGCGTTAGGGTCAGGAGAAACAGCAGTAGGTTCACACGTCCTCCCGCGGCTTGAGCACATGGACTTCATAAGTGCCTTGGGCATTGCAATTGAGCACGATGGTTTTGGGCGTGAAGGTAATTAAAAAGATATCCAGAAACACCAGCCCTGCTGAACGGTTGGGCAGGGTTTGTTTGTATACAACTTCCTCAACAGTGTGGGGCTTGAGGATCATCTCGAAGGCTTCCCAGTAGGCTCTTGGGATGGCGAGAAGAATTTCCTGGAGCACTCGCCCCCAATCCCGCCATTGCACCGGTGCGGAAGCCTGGCGCGGCAGCAGCAACGTTGCCGCCACCCCGATGGCCACATTGTCCCAGCTCAGATTGCCCGTCAGCAGAAACCAAATCAAGAGGCGCAGGCCGATCTCCAATAGACCCAACTCAGGGTAGCGTCCCATAGTTCCCCACAGCTAACAGAGCCCAAACCAGCACCAACACTATGCTCAAGCCGCCCACCACTGCTTCCAGCCCTTCGTTCACCGACCCTCCCTTCAAAGGGATCCGCTCCCAAAACCAGCCTAGGGGGATCCCAACGCCTAGGCTCAGCAGGGCTTTGAGAAGATTGTCAGCGCCATAGGCCGCCGGTAGCCAGCCCCAGAGCAAGCCCCCACCCCAAAGCACCAGTGCCACTTTATCTTGCCAAGGAGTTGCAGAGGTGGTTGCCCCCTTCATTCGAGAAACAGGTGCCCGCAGCACTCGCACGCCTAAACAAGTGGTGCCGACGGTAACCCCCACCAGCAGCCACTCGTGCCAGGGATCCAGAGCAGATAAGCTGAGGGCCTTGGCTGCATACCCCAAGCTGCCGGGCACTCCCGCCAGGGAAGCCGACCCCAAGAGCAACATGGGCCACCGCCAGCGATGGCTCACGCTCGTTCCAACAAACAACAGGGGCTTCGCCAACCCATGGGCAAGGCCATACAAACCCGCCCACTGAGGGGCAGCAATCACAAATCCCATCTGCGATACCGAGCTCCAGGCGAGAAGGTGCTGGGGCGTGCTCGCCATCAGGGCCAGTAGGATCCCGAAAACGGCTGAACCAGCGCTCAAGTAGGGCAACCCCTGGGCCAAGACCGGCGAAGCCTCGCTGCAGCGCACCAAAGCCATGGCTCCTGCTTTGGTCGTAAAACCGCTGAGCACCGCCGCAACAACGGGATCCGCGGTAACGTAGGTGAGGGGCAGCCACAGGCCGGCAACGAAGATCGCCCCCTTGGCCAAAAGACCCACAGCAATCAGCGCCAAGGCCGTGGGGTCGGCCATAGTTAAACTGCTCATCGCCAGGGATCCCGTGCGCACATAGACCAGGATTGCGCCCATCAGGTAGAAGAGCATGGCCACATTGCTCATGAAAAGGTAGCGCAGCCCCACCCAGAGCTGGCGATCGCGGTGCGGAGCATTTTCTTCCACTGTGGGTTGGCCCTCAGCCCGCCGCCCATAGGTCAGCAGCAAAAACACGCCGATGCTGAGCACCTCCAGGGAAACGTAGACGCTGATCAGGTCGGCACTGATGACGACAGCATTGGCGCTACCGTGGACGATCAGCAACTGCATGGCCAGAAAGCGGCTGCCCGCAAAGCGTCTATCCAAATACAGGGCCACTCCTAGCGTGACCAGGCCGTGGGCCAAGAGCATCGCTGCTCCATTGGCATCGATCCGCAGCGTCACCCCGAAGTGATCCAAAAGCTGCAGCTCCAAGGGCGTGGCGGTTGTGCCGGGCAAGCCCCCCTGCTGCACCGCATAGGCCACCGTCAGCGCGGCCATCCCCACCAAGCTGGGACGGGTCAGGGCCGGCATCAAGTAGGTTGTGAAGGCCAGCAGAAAGGGCAATGCCACCCACACCAGCGTCAGCTCAGTCATCGGTAGAAGTGCTCTGCGCCCCTGACGCGACTGCCTGTTCGATGCTCTCGACTTCGAGGGTGGGATGATTGCGGGACAGCTTCATCACCCCCACCAACATCAAGGCTTGTACCGACAGGCCGATGACGATGGCCGTGAGGATGATCCCCTGAGGCACCGGGTCGGCATAGTCCAGCTCGCGCCAGGGTTTGTAGATGGGGGTGAACACACCGCTCCGGGCTGCCCAGATCACGAAGAAGGCGATGACCCCGGTGCTCATGACATCCATAGACAGGATCTTCATAATGAGGTTGCGCTTAACCACGACTCCCCAGAAGCCAAGGAAGATCGTGAGGATGACGGCGGCATTTAACATAGACACCTCGCTTGCTGCACTCGAGCTATCCGGTGGCTCAGTCGTCCTAAGGCTACGCCCGCTACGCGACCAGTATCCAGCTTCCGCAGTCACAGCAGCCAGATAGCCTGTGGCCGGCTGCAACGCTGCCGGGATCCCCATCTCCCCAGCAAGACCGGGATCCCGAATTCGAAAGAGCTGCAGCTCCCAATGGGCAACTTGCTGCGACTTCTTGCCAGCTCTGGAGCTTGGTGGGATCCTGGTCATACACCTCTCATGCCAAGGTCGGAATTCATGGCTGCTGTTCGCAGTTTAAGTTGTAATTTAATGGCCTTGGCGGAACCGACTTCTGGATGCTGAAGAAAGGTGTTGGAGAAGGGAGTTTAAAAGCCGTGATGCTGCCGGTGGCGGAAGCAGAAGCCCTGATTTTGCAGGCGGTTCAGCCGCTGGGCCCAGAGTGGGTGGAGCTGGGATCCGCCCAAGGCCGCGTTCTCAGCCAAACTGTGTATAGCCCCCAGGATTTTCCGGCCCATCCCACCTCCAGTATGGATGGCTATGCCGTGCGCCATGAAGATGTGCAAGCGGGGATCCCTTGTGAGCTGCAGGTGATTGAGACTCTCCCCGCCGGAAAGGCACCCACCCGAGAGCTCCAGCCTGGACAAGCGGTGCGTCTCTACACCGGCTCCCTCTTGCCCAGCGGTGCGGACACCGTGGTGATGCAGGAATACACGCAGCAACCTTCGCCAGGAACCGTTCGCCTCTTGCAGCGTCCGCAGCGGGGCCAATTTGTCCGGCCTCAGGGAGACTTTGCCCGCCAGGGGGATCCCCTCCTGCCGGCAGGGCAGGCTTTGGGCGGAGCGGAGCTAGCCGTTTTGGCCGCCATCCGACAGGCGATGGTGCCGGTGTTTCGTCAGCCCCGGGTAGCCCTGTTCTCGACAGGGGATGAGCTAGTGCCCATCCAGCAGGTGCCGGGGCCGGGGCAGGTCGTGGATTCCAACCAGTACGGCCTGGCGGCTCTGGTCAAGGCAGCGGGTGGGATCCCGATCCAGTTGGGCATCGTGCCGGATCGGCTCCAGGTGTTGCGGCAGGTCGTCCAGCAGGCCCTGGCCTCCGCCGATGGGGTGATCTCTTCCGGAGGGGTATCGGTGGGGGATTTTGACCTGGTGGAAAAGGTGCTGGAGGAGTTGGGAGGCGAGATTTTCATCCGCAGCGTGGCCATCAAGCCGGGCAAACCCCTGACGGTGGCTCGTTTTCCCAATCCCCACGGCCCCCCCAAGCTCTACTTTGGCCTGCCGGGCAACCCTGCCTCTGCCCTGGTGACCTTCTGGCGCTTTTTGCACCCGGCCCTGCGAAAAATGGGCGGATCCCTGCCCCCCTACTGGCAGATCCTCTCCGCCTTCAGCCCGGTGGATCTGCATGCCGACGGTCAGCGGGAACACTATCTCTGGGGACGGCTGCAGGTCAGGCCTGAGGGGATCCAATTTCAGCCCGCCGCCAACCTCAATTCCGGCAATCTCATCAGTCTGGCCGGCTGTAATGCCTTGGCTGTGCTGCCAGTAGGAACAACCCAGATCCCTGCTGGTTCGCCCGTTCAGGTGCTGCAACTGCCCTGAAGATCCCTAGCCCTCCTCTCGCTGCTGCTGGAATAGCCGCCATAGTCAATCCAAATAACAATGAGACGCTAGCCAGTACAACAGTTCCGTCTGCAACAGCGGACCGCAGGCCTTATCACTTCATCCACAGAAGTTCCTCTATCAGCATGCATCCTTGCCCTCTTGAGAGCACTAAAGTCACCCTCAATCTCATTCAAGTCTGGCGAGGGCCTCAGCAAAAAACCACCTCCTGCCCTGCCGCTTTCATCAAATCCTTTATCCTTCCCTTCCGTTCGCCGAGCAGGCCCTAGGCCTTTGAATCGGCCCATTGCCCAGAGTCAATACAGATGTCCTCTCCAAACTCGGCATTTAGTGTCCCTCAAATTCTTCCGCATTCGAGCTACTTGAAAAAGCGTCGGGGCTATCAAACCCCCTCTCTCCTTCTTCCTACCGGCTACTCGGCTCTCTCTCTTCCCATAAACTTTCTCCCCTCTCTTTGGCCAAGCATAAAACAGGTGCGTATCTCCCCAAACCCTGTCTCGTCATTCTCTCATCATTCGCGTCAGCGGTGCAGAGCCCATTGTAAGCTAAACTCTCACTTCCATACTTCTGAACCAACTCCCTCAAGACCCTAGAGTCGTTGATTCTCTCTTGGATTCTCTCTTGCCAATCCCGCTCTCGGTGCCTTAACTCTTTTTTTTCGCGTTGTTTTCATCTTCCTAAGAGCATAGTAAATAGCGCTGGGATGGACGCCAAACCTCTGGGCTCTATCCTTCAGTCGAGCTTCTGGGTACTGTTCTACGTCTTGCTGCAGAGCGACCAAGTCTATCTTTCGCTTCCGAGTCTTGACTTTTGTCGGCCTCAGGTCTTCTCGGTTCAGCCAGCGATAAACCGTTGCACGACTGACTTTGTACATCTGTGCAGCTGCAGTGGGGCTGCCCCCTTCCTGGACATACCCTACGACTCTCTCTCTCAGGTCTAAGCTATAGGTCATGAAGCTTCCTCCTGAGGTCTACCCCCACGTCATCTTGCCTTTAACACCGTCTCATTGTCAACTGAATTGACTACAACTACACAGACCTGCTTTGTGGTCATTTCAAATGGCACCTGTCTTGCCTTTTGTCTGCCGTCGTCGAGAGAGGGGGCAGCGGCACAGAGGACTAGGAAGGAGGGGGGAGACCGTCTCGAACAGACCTAGAGTAGGCCTGCTGCACCGCCTGGTAGCGCCGTTTGAACTCCTGCTGCTGCACCTTGTGATCCACGATGGGATCCGGATAGCCACAGCTTCGCCGTTCCCGCAAAGCCCAGGATCCCTTGGGGTCATCCCCCACCCACAGCAGAGCAGGCGTATCCAGCCCTGCCAGCTCCGGCAGATAGCGGCGGATGTACTCTCCTTCCGGGTCATAGCGGGCCGCTTGGTTGGCCGGGTTGAAAATGCGCAGGGGCTTGGGATCCGTTCCCACACCGGCGCTCCACTGCCAACCGCCGTTATTGGCCGCCAGATCCCCATCCACCAGCTTTTGCATAAAGTAGCGTTCTCCCCAGCGCCAATCGATGAGCAGATCCTTGGTTAAAAAGCTGGCTACAATCATGCGGCAGCGGTTGTGCATCCAGCCGGTTTCGTTCAGTTGGCGCATGGCCGCATCCACAATGGGGTATCCCGTCTGCCCCGCACACCAAGCCTGAAACCAGTCCTGCCGATTGTCCCACTCCAGTGCATCAAAGGCTCGTCGATAGGCTCCGGTTTCCACGTGGGGCCAGTGGGCCAAGACATGCTTGTAAAACTCTCGCCAGCACAGCTCCTGCCGCCAAGTTTGCAAGCTGCTTTCGGCCTCTTGGCTGCGCACCTCGGCTTCCACCTCCCGCGTGGCTTGCCACACCTGGCGAATGCCGATCGTTCCCCAGCACAAGTGGGGGCTCAGTAGAGAAGTGCCCGGCTCAGCCGGGAAGTTGCGGGCTCGCTCGTAGTCCAAAATGCGCAAACCCTGACAAAAGTCTTCCAAAAGGGCTTGAGCCGCTGCTTCCCCCGCTGCTGGGATCCGCTGGTCGCAGACAAAGCCCAAATCTGCCAAAGTCGGTAGAGGCTGCGCTTTTAGTCCCGACACCGGCTGCAGACCCTCGGGGGTTGGGTAGGGATCCCGCTTGGGCAAGCTCGCCCACCTGCGCCAGAAGGGAGTGAAGACCGAATAGGGCTCCCCCGCCTGGGTCAACACTTCCCCCGGCCCGTGCAGCAGCATATCTTGGTAGGAGAAGGACTGGATCCCGGCTGCGGCCAAACTGGCCTGCACTCGACTCTCTTGCTGTAGGGCGAACGGCTCCCCATCGGCATTCCAAAACACGGCCCTGGCTCCCAGGTCTGTGGCCAAGCACCGCAACTCCACCGAGGGATCCCCCAGCCGCCAGATCAGTGGGATCCCCATCTGGGCGTAGCGCTCTTGGAGCTCTTGCAGAGCCTGAAGCAAAAAGGCCACCCTAGCTGGGGCCATGTCCGACCGTCTCAGCATCTGCGGGTCGAAAATGAAGACAGGCACCACCTGAGAGCTGCGCTGGGCTGCCTCATGAAGAGCTGTGTTGTCCCCTAGCCGCAGATCGCGACGATGCCAAAGCAAAACGGGGGAAGTCATAGGCTGCCAAGCAATGGGATCCCATCTTGGCCGGTTGCCACCGCCCCTTTCAACTCACTCCCCCCAAGGCTGGGAGCCGGGGCGGCCAGAAGCTACATTCTAAAGAACCTTGAAGAACCCTATCAAAGCTCTAGACTGTCGAACACCCGACTGGGACAATAGCGGCAGCGCTCCTCTGGCTTTTGCTGGCCATCGCTGTATCCCATCGCGTAAGCTGTATCCCCCAACATCACCACCAGCTGAGTCAGCTTCAGGGAAAGCAACGGGTCAAGCGGCTCCGTCACATTCAGCATAAACTGCTCAATGGAGCGCCGCAGCGCCTCTGGCGTCTTGATCATCACGTCTCCATCCATCCATCGATGGCTTTAGGTATTCATACTCAAGGCAAGATGGACATGGACTCAGGATAAAGGTGGAAGGAAGAGATGCTCGTAGCATTGGCTACTGTTCTTGGGATCGAGCCGGCAAGGGCTGAGCTCCACACCAGCCAGAGCAGGCTTGCGGATGATGTTAGCCTAGGTATCCAAAAATGGCGACAGCGCGACGGGTGGCACGGGTAGCAGAGCTGATCAAACGAGAGGTCAGCCAAATCCTGCTCTCGGAGATCAAAGATGACCGGGTTGGGGCAGGGATGGTCAGCATTGTGGATGTCGAGGTTTCCAATGACCTGCAAAACGCCCGCATCTTCGTCAGCATTTATGGGGATGAGACAGCTCAACACCGAGCTATGGAAGGGCTAGCAGCGGCCACACCCTTTGTGCGGCGGGAAATCGGCCAGCGCCTCAGCCTGCGACGGGTGCCAACGGTGGTGTTTTTGCAGGATCGCTCTTTGGAGCGGGGATCCCGCGTTTTGGCCCTGCTCAACCAACTGAGACCGACCTTTGAGGCCAAGGCCCAGCCTGGGGTTGAGGAACCGCTAGAGAACACCGCCGAGGGCGAAGAAAACCCATCGGGCGGTGAATAATTGCACCGATGGCTAAGCAGACCAGATAGAGAGGCCTTTGCTTTGCAGCAATGCGGACAACATGAAAGAAAGATTTTTTACCGTTCGTGTCGCGTAAGCGGGCCCTGAAGTTTTTGGATTTGTTAGGCTTAAGGGAGCTATACAGCCCTTCCCCCGATCGTCTATCCGTACAGGACTCCATGTCTGCGGCACACTTGCGCAAACCAGAGCGCTCTGCTCCAAAGGGCAGCAGCGTTGTTGTGGTCAACCTGCGAAAGGGCTGTAAGGTTGCTGTCCATGCCTTTCCTGCCTTTTCATGGATGTTCAAAGCCCACTGCAACCGGATCCCTCTTTAGGGGGTGCTACTCCACTCCAAGCTCTGCAGGCCCTCAACCAGAGTGTTGCCGAAGCTCTGGTTTCCTGCTTGAAAGGGCAACCCCAACAGGCCACTCAGCACCTTTTGCTGGCTCTGCCGCAGCTCATGGCAGCTCTGGGGGCCTTGAGGCAAAAATCTTCCCTTCGCGTAAGCGGGCCGGAGGTCTTGGCCGAGCCTGCAGGCTGCCCTTCAGAAGCCCAGCCCAAGCGCATCCTTCACATCGAAGGCAACCGCGTGGAAGTGTGGGTGGATAACCAAATTCGCAGCAGTTGGAGCATTTGGTCGGTGGGAGATCTCAAGGAAGTCTGTCGGCTGGCAGAAGAGTTCGACTGTGGCCTCAGCTATTCTCTAGGAGGAAACTCAGAGTCTCAGTCGGAGATGCTGCTGTTGCCCTCCAATTCTGCTGATTTGTCCGACCGGCTCTCCAACCCCGTTCACGTAAGCGGGCCGGAGGCCCCAGGCTCTGCCGCCTAGCACCCCCAGCTTCGGTTGCTGCTTTTGCTGTTCAAATCCCCATGGCAGAACCCCAACGGCTACAGAAGCTCTTGGCTCAGCAGGGATTGGCCTCGCGTCGCCAGGTGGAAGCCTGGATCCTGGCCGGGCGCGTTCGGGTCAATGGGAAGGTGGTCACTGAGCTGGGCTCCAAAGCCGACCCAGAGCGGGATTGCATCGAGGTGAATGGGCAAGTGATCCCTTTGGCCAAGGATCCGGCGCGCTATGTTTTGCTCCTGCACAAGCCAGTGGGGGTTTTGTCAACCTGTGCAGATCCTTGGGGACGCAAGACGGTGCTGGATCTGCTCCCCCCATCTTGGAAACGGCAAACCCGCCTCTACCCGGTGGGCCGGCTGGATGCGGACAGCAGTGGCGCTTTGCTGCTCACCAATGATGGCGACTTGACCTTGAAGCTGACCCATCCGCGCTATCATCTGCCCAAAACCTACCGGGTACAGGTACAAGGGCATCCGAGTCAGGCCACTCTGCAACATTGGCGAGACGGAGTAGACTTAGAGGGGTACACCACTCTGCCGGCGGAGGTGGAGTTTTGTCCTGCCCCGGATTTCCGGCAAAGGGAGCATCCCAATTGCTCCTGGCTGAGGGTGGTGTTGTTTGAGGGACGCAACCGGCAAATTCGGCGGGTGGCGGAGCGTCTTGGGCATCCGGTGCTCAGCTTACATCGGGAAGCCATTGGCCCACTGGGCTTGGGCAACCTGAAAGCAGGCCAGTTCCGCCAGTTGGATCCGCATGAGATCCGAGCTTTGCTGGCCCCTCTCACCGGGCATAGCAGCTCATCCTCGCTTGGGAAGCGCCCTCTAAGGCCTCCGGCCCGCTCACGCGATTAGCTCGTCAGAGTCTCTAACTGAGTGCAAACTCTCACAATAGCCTCCTTTCTTCCGCAGGTGGCCAAATGATGCAAGAGCCAGCACACTCTTTAGAAGCCCTGGGATCCCTGTTGCGGCAAACACGGGAGGCACGGGGACTGACGTTGACAGAAGTAGCTAACGATACCTTCATTCGCTGCCAATATCTGCAGGCGCTGGAGGAAGCTGACTTGAGTCGGTTACCGGAACCGGTGTATGTGCAAGGGTTTCTCAAGCGCTATGCCGACTATTTGGGGTTGGATGGCGAAACCCTCTCTCGGCGTGCCTCTCCGCTTTTATCGGCCAAAACCCCCCGCGCGCCAGCTCCTCTTGCTGTTGTCGGCCAGCAACCTGCCTTTGCCCTGCGTCCTCTCCACCTTTGGGCCGCTTATGTGGTGCTGATTGTGCTGACGGTGGGGGGATTGTCGGCTCTTTTGGAAGGCACAGGCAATCCCTTTGGGCGTTGGCTGGTGAGCCTGTCAACGGTCAGTCGGGAGGGATCCGGCCAGCAACCGCCTGCTGCCAACTCCCCGGATCCCACTCTGTCGGCAGCTCAGCCCACGGCCCGCCAACTGTTTCCCACCCTCGACCAATGGACGCGCATTCAGGGCGTCTTCCCCGAGGTCTTGGAAGCTCACTCAGGGGGGGCGGGGCGCAAGCCGGTGCGTCTGGATATTCGCGTTGTGGAGCGCCCTTCCTGGTTGCGGGTCATCGCCGATGGGCAAACGGTTTTTGAGGCCACCTTACAGCCAGGGGCCGAGTTGAATTGGGAAGCGGAGCAGTCAATCGTGTTGCGTACCGGCAATGCAGGCGGCGTGCTGGTGACCTTCAACGACCGGGAGCTTGGAGTGATGGGCCGATTTGGGGAAGTGAAAGAGCTGATGTTCGAGCCGGGGTTGGATATTCAGTCGCTGCAGTAGGAACCCAGCCAAATGATCATCCCGTTGCGCTTGGCGTTATCGGCGGCAGAGTAGGAGCAATCTCCCACCCTTGGGAGCCAAGCTGCTGCAGCAGGTGCCGGACTTTGTCGATGTCTTTATCGCCTGGCCGACGTTCCACACCACTGGAGAGGTCGATGCCGCTTGGCTGCAGGTGGCTGAGCGCCTGCAGAACATTGTCCGGGTTCAGCCCACCAGCCAGTAGCCAAGGCAAGGGCAGGGAGCGGTGGGCAAGTTCTGACCAATTCAGAGTTCGCCCCGTTCCACCCGCCTGTTGGGGGTGATAGGCATCCAAAAGCAGCACCTCCACACAGTCTCGGTAGAGATGGGCTACTTCCAGATCTTGCGGCTGGCGGACGCGCAGGGCCTTGATGCGGCGGATCCCGGGAAGCCATTTCCCCAATTGCTGACAATCCTGCGGGGATTCTTGGCCATGCAACTGGACAGCCGTGAGGCCCACCGTTTCCACCCAGGAGGCGATGGCGCGGGGATCCTGATCCAGAAAGACCCCTACTTTTTCCACGTGGTCGGGCAGGGATCCCACCCAACGGGCCATTTCCGAGAGGGGCAAATAGCGGGGTGTATTGGGCACCGCAATAAACCCAAGGGCACTCACCCCCAGCGCGGCGATGGCCTCCGCCTGATCCTGACGGGTGATGCCGCAGATTTTGACAAACAACCGGCCCATTGGGAGCACCACCAAAACAATTGGCTGCTGGTTCTTGGATGGTTCTGAGAGCGCTGATACATCTACTTTTGTTCAGGGCGCATTTGCAGAGGATCCGGCTGTTCCAGGTGAAGCTTGTTGATCCGGCGCACCATTTGCCACAGCCGTCCGAAGTTGCGCTGGTTGAAGTGCATCACCAGCCGTGGCAGATGGGCAATATCTTCCTCGGCTTCCTCCGGCAAAGCCCCAGTTTGCTCGATCCGGCCCGAATCGAGAATGTCGGCAAACTCTTCGTTTAAAATCTCTAGGGCTTCCGGTGAAAGTTTGGTGTTCAAGCGCAAAACCAGGAGCTCTCGCACGTAGCGATTGCTGTGAAAGACGCGATAAAAATCGACAATCTGCTGACAGGCATCTCCCACATCGTCGGTTAGGGTGTAGAGAAAGAGATCCTCTGGGCTGATCAGGCCGCGACCAAGCAGGTGCTCCCGCACGTATTCGTCCCATTCTTTCCAGTAGCAGCCACCTGTTCTGTCTACCAGCACCAAGGGCATGAGCTTGGTTTTTCCGGTTTGCATTAGGGTTAGGCATTCAAAGGCTTCATCCTGAGTGCCGAAACCGCCGGGAAAAAGCACCAGCGCGTCAGTTTCTTTAACAAAAAAGAGCTTGCGGGAAAAGAAATACTTGAAGTTGATGACCCGATCGCTGGCAGCAATGACGGGATTGGCCATTTGCTCGAAGGGAAGCTGGATGTTGAGCCCAAAAGAGTTCTCCAGCCCTGCCCCTCGATTGCCGGCTTCCATGATGCCGCTGCCGCCCCCCGTCATCACCATGAACCCCCGTTGACTGATGCAGTGGGCGAACAACTGGGCCTGGCGATATTCGGGACTTTCTGGCCCTAGCCGTGCCGACCCGAAAACGGTGATCTTGCGTTGATGAGCGTAGTTTTGGAAGGCGGCAAACCCCTGCTCCAGATCCTCAAGAGTGGCCGCCAAGATCTTGGCATCCAAACGGCTCAGCTCTAGGGATCCCATGCGCTGCAGCGACTGCAAAATACGCAGCCAGGCTGTCCGGTTGGGGTGATGCTCCAACTGCTTTAGGCGAGTCTCAGCGTTGGAAAAAACCTCTCGCAGAAGGGAAGAAACAGAATCGGTCAAGCTGGGATCCTAAAGTTCTCTGGGATTACTTTAATCAGTTCTCGGCACAAAATGGCAGCTGGGTTCTAATCCAGAACCCAAAAGTTACATTCTGAAACATCCAGGCTCCTGGCCTCAGGGCTGTCCTCAGGCTTCGGCAGGTGTGTCGAAGTGCTTTTCCAAAATCGTGGTTAGAGTTGCCTTGGGTACGGCGCCAACCACCACATCCACTTTCTGGCCGCCCTTGAACAACATCAGGGTGGGAATGCTGCGAATACCGTACTGGCTGGCAGTTTGAGGGTTCTCGTCGGTGTTGATTTTTACAACCTTAACTTTGCCAACATACTGCTCAGCTATCTCCTGAACCACAGGAGCCACCATCCGGCAGGGGCCACACCAAGGTGCCCAAAAATCGACCAAAACCGGAATATCGCTGCGCAGCACCTCTGCCTCAAAGGTAGCATCAGCGATATCTATTGCTGCAGACATGCTTGGAGAACTCCTGAAACAATACCTATCATGGTCTCTAATCTTAGCACAGCTCTCTGGCTGCTGCTGACCGAAAACTCGGCGTCGCAGGCCCCGGCATTCATGCCTGGGGATAAGTCACCGTCTCATGACAGGACGGGAGACTCGCTCCACCCGCTTATGGAAGGCTGCAGCGTTAAAGGTGAAGTAGAAGTATCTGGGGTGTTTTGGCATCTCAGTAGTTGAGGAGATGGCGTCCCCCACGAGGATATAGGCCCTCGTGTAGCCCATTGCAACGAAGCGCGAGGAGCGTGGAGCGATGGAAAAAATCCCCCGGCTTTAGCCGTGGGGAGAACGTTAACGATCTGGCTGGACTGGCCGGATTAGCATTGGTGAGCTGGGATCCCTTAGACAAATACCATTGGCTTATGACGGATTTTCTCGAAAGCAGCCGCATCAAAACGGTAGAGGGTTGCCGGTCTGCCTGTGCCTTGGGAACTTTTCTGGCCGGTATCTTGCAAGATACCCAGTTTCAGTAGGCGGGCGCGAAAATTGGAGTAGTCGGAGAACCCCTCGCCCAAAACGGTGCCGTAGAGCTGATAGACCTCCCCTAGCGTGAAGGTGGCGGGCAAAATGTCAAAGGCAATCGGGCTGTACTCCAACTTGGCGCAGAGGCGACGGCGGGCATAGCGGCAAATCTCTTCGTGGTCAAAGGCTAAAGAGGGAATTTGGTCGGCGGGATACCAGGCAATGCCCTCCACTCCGTCTGCCAGCAATTCAGCATCCTGGAACCGCACCAGGGCAAAGTAGCTGACCGACAGGTAGCGCACTCCATAGCCATCCTCGGCCTCGCGGGGATCCCGCTCCGGCCCCCCGAAGGTGTAGAGCTGCTCCAGATAGAGGTTTTTAACACGAATTTTCTCCGCCAAGATGCGGTAGGCCGCTGCTTCTAGGGATTCTGAGCGCCGCACCAGTGTTCCTGGCAGGGCCCAGCAACCGCGGAAGGGATCCTCCCGCCGCCGCACCAGCAGCACCAGGAGGCGATTCTGCTCAGTGTCGATGGAGAAAATGACCGCATCCACGCCCACCCGGAACTCCGCCATGGCGATCCGGTTCTCCGATGTGCCTGCCACGATGCGGGATCCCTGCATAGCTTGGCATCGAATCCTCCACCAACAGCCTACCCAGTTTGTCGCTCCAGAGGGAGCCGCCGGCATGAACCACCGTCTTGCCGGTCTAAGCCTTGTCTGGGGCAAGGGCTTGCGTGTTCTGGGGGGAAGATGCGTTGCCGAGGGTGTGCAAAAGAACCTCGATGTCAGGCAACACTTTTGCCTTTTGCCCGATTTGGCTCTTTTTCAGCCACAGATGGCCCCTCAGAGAGGGGAAACAGCCGACCTTGTCTGACAGCGATCTGAACCCGCGTGCCCACAGGCAGAGCTTCCCGCGCCAGAGCGTGCAGTTCTTTGCCGGTCTCTGTGATCAGGCAATAGCGGTACTCTCGTCCCAAAAACTGCCGATCCCGAATGACAATGCCGCCCTGAGGATCAGGATGCAAATGCAACTCCTCCTGTCGAACCATCAACTCTGCGCAGCGCAAGCTGGGGTCGGGCTGATCCCTCAAAGCCTGGAATGGGATGTGCAGCAGCTCTTCAGCCTGCCAACCAAACTCCCGCCGCTCACAGCGCAGAAAGTTGGCCTGGGTAATAAACTCTGCCACGAAGCGAGTAGCCGGCTCCCGGTAAACCTCCTCCGGGGATCCCCATTGCTCAATACGGCCTTCCCGCATCACCGCCACCCAGTCGGAGAGGCAGAGAGCCTCCTCTTGGTCGTGGGTGACAAAAATGGCCGAGGTCTGGGTTTGCTTGAGGATTTTGCGGATTTCTTCCCGCAGGTAGTAGCGCACCTGCACATCCAAATTGCTCAGCGGCTCATCCAACAGGATCAAGCTAGGCCTGGGGGCCAAAGCCCGCGCCAAAGCCACCCGCTGCTGCTGCCCGCCCGAAAGCTCGTGGGGATAACGATGGGTGTAGTCTTCCAGGCCCACCAACCGCAACACCTCGTAAGCGCGTTCCCGCGCCTGTTGGGCAGCGCCTCGCAACTCAGCTCGCAACTCAGTTGAGGAGGAGCGATTGCCACCCCCTGCCGCCGACGCAAACGGGGTAGTGGGTCGGAGGCCAAACATCACATTGGCCAACACGTTCAAGTGGGGAAACAGGGCAAAATCCTGAAACACCAGCCCCACTCCCCGTCGCTCCGGTGGGATCCACTGCCCCTCCCCGGCCACAACCTGCCCCCCCAGGAGGATCCGCCCGCTATCCGGCTGCTCAAATCCGGCAATGGTGCGCAATAAGGTGGTTTTCCCACAGCCCGATGGGCCCACAATGCCGAGGATGTCTCCTTGGGGCAGGCGAAACTCGACTTCCCGCAAAACCAACTGCCGCTGGCCGGGAAACCCCTTGCTGATGCCCTCGAGCTGAAGGATGTAGGAGGGATCCTCGCGCACGGCAGTGGGACTTGGAGAAAACAAGAACTCAGCCATGACGGTTGTTGTTGCAAAAGATTTTCACTATTTTTACCACACTACCATGTCCCCGGATCCCGTCCAACCGGATCGAGATCCAACAGCCAGCAGCCAGATCTTGAGCAGGACAGAATAAGGTTTCTACGCCTCGCCCTGATTCCAAGCGAAGCAGCGGAAAATCAGTGTTAAACTTAGTTAACGAAGTTTCTCAGGCCTGGGCGGCGCTTGCTTGTGTGGCGCACTCCAGAGGCTTGTTCTAAATGAGTTTTGAGACAAAGTTTCCCGAACGTGCTCTGATTACAGGGGCCAGTCGAGGGATCGGCAGAGCGGTAGCCCTAGCCCTAGCCCGACAAGGGATAGCGGTGGCTCTGGTGGCCCGTTCCCAACCTGATCTGCTAGCGGTGCAGGCCCAAATCCAAGACCAGGGGGGTAAGGCAGCGGTTTTTCCCATGGACTTGGCCGACTTAGCAGCTCTGCCCCAGCAGTTGCAGGCTCTCCTGGATCGATTTGGCGTCTGCGATGTCTTGGTCAATAATGCGGGCATGGCCCACGTTGGCCCTTTGGCCACCTTACCTTTGTCGGATTGGCAGCGAGTGATCGACTTGAACTTGACGGCAGCTTTTCTGTGTGCCCAAGCCGTACTTCCCGGAATGCGCCGGCAGCGCTGCGGCACGATTGTCAACGTCATCTCGATTGCGGGCAAGCGAGCTTTTCCCAACTGGGGAGCTTACTGTGCCAGCAAGTTCGGCCTAATGGGCTTTTCTCAAGCTTTGGCCGAAGAGGAACGACAGCATGGCATTCGGGTCACCAGCCTGTGCCCTGGTGCCGTGGACACGTCCCTCTGGGATACGGGCACGGTAGGGGTCAACTTCGACCGTTCCAAAATGCTCTCGCCGGAATGGGTAGCCGATTTGATTACCTATATTGTTCGGTTGCCCACAGGTGCGGTGGTGGAAGATCTCACCTTCATGCCTGCGGTGGGAGCCTTTTAGACCTGGCTGGTTTGGGGTTGCCCGTGACTTGGGAGGGTTTTGGCTATCGCAGCCTTTGACTGGATGCCACCTGAGCTGAGTTGCATGCACCGAGTTCTCTTAGCCTTTCGTTAACCAAGGAATATCCTGCTATGACCCTTGCGAAACCCGGATCTGGCTCGCAATCTCGAATGGATGACAAAGCCCATTTCAAGTCTCGGGTGATTCGAGATCGAGCCACTTTTGCGGAAGAAGAATTGGGTAGCTCGGATGTCTCAGATCCGGCTATGGTGGCGGCGGTGGAGACGCTGCTGCGGGGGATCGGGGAGGATCCCCAACGGGAGGGGCTGCGAAAAACCCCGGAACGAGTGGTTGCGGCTTTGAAGTTTTTGACCAGTGGGTATCGGCAGTCTTTGGAGGAGCTACTGAACAGTGCCATCTTTGATGAGGGCCATGACGAGATGGTGCTGTTGCGGGATGTGTCTCTGTTTAGCCTGTGCGAGCACCATCTGCTGCCCTTTATCGGCAAAGCCCATGTGGCCTACATCCCCAAGCAAAAGGTGGTGGGCCTAAGCAAAATTGCCCGTATCGTCGAGATGTACTCCCGCCGCCTGCAGGTTCAGGAACGCCTGACACGGCAAATTGCTGAGGCCTTGATGGAGGTGCTGGATCCCTACGGGGTGGGGGTGGTTATCGAGGCTACCCACATGTGCATGGTGATGCGGGGGGTACAAAAGGCCGGCTCCTGGACGGTCACCAGCTCGATGGTGGGGGTGTTTCAGGAGGATCCCCGTACCCGCGAAGAGTTTCTGAGTCTCATTCGCCATCCGTCCAATTTTTAGGGAGCTTCCCGGAGCTTTGCCGGTGGTTGGGTTGAGTTAACCCTCTGCTCAGGCTGGGAATACTAGCCTAAGATTGACTCAAACCCTGCCAGAAGCGAGGCTTGTCATGAGCGAGGTCAGCCCCGAAAACCAGTTTCCCACCGATTTGGACTCCAATTGGCAGCCCCCGGCTCCGCCGGTCATGCAGCGTCCGCCTCGTCCGGCTGCTCAAACGCCCCCGGTGGAGCCTCCAACGCAACTGGATCCAGTGCTCGGTTCAGCCTCCCAAGGGACGGGATCCCGGCCTGCCAATGCCAAAAACCCCCCCAACCCCATTCTGGGTCGGCCCCTTCCGCCTGGTGTGGCTGTCGCTCCCCCTCAGGTGCCTGTGCCTGTGCCCGATCCTGTCGCTCCCCCTCGAATGCCCCCGCCCACTCCGGCTCCGGCTGCTGCTGCTCGGCCTCCAGTGTCGCCACCTGTCCCCACTCCTGCTGCCCCGCCTTTTGCGCCACCAGCTCGCCCAACGGCTGCCGGTCGGATCCCGGTGGCTCCAGCTGCTCCTGCGGGCCTGACTCTGCGCCAACTGGTGCAGGAAGCCTATGACAAAGGCTACTCCGATATTCATTTGGGGGTGGGGGAAGTGCCTCGCTTTCGGGATCGGGGGCAAATGCTTTTGACCAACTACCCGGTCACCACCACCGAGATGTTCTATGGCTGGCTGCGGGAAAGCCTGCCGGAGAGCCAAATTCGCCAGTTTGAGGAATGTTTGGAACTGGATACTGCCATCCAGTACGAGGGTTTGGTGCGGTGTCGGGTCAACTGCTTTGTTTCCCTTCTTGGCCCGGCTATGGTGATGCGTCTGATCCCGTTGAAAATTTTGACGCTGGAGCAGTTGCGGGCACCGGAAGTGCTAAAGCGCATTGCCGAAGAGCACAAAGGCTTGGTTTTGGTGACCGGCCCCACCGGCTCCGGTAAGTCCACAACCTTGGCAGCGATGGTGGACTACATCAATTCCAACTTTCCCAAACACATCATTTCCATCGAGGATCCCATCGAATTTGTCCACCAGAGCAAGAAATCGATGGTGCGGCAGCGGGAGGTCGGGATCCACACCCTGGAATTTGCCAATGCCCTGAAAGCCTCTCTGCGGGAAGATCCGGACATCATCCTGATTGGGGAGATGCGGGATCGAGAGACAGTGGATATTGCCCTGAAGGCCGGCCAGACGGGCCACTTGGTCTTTGGAACCCTGCACACCAACAGCGCCGTCCGCACCATCGAGCGTCTGCTGGGGATTTACAAGCCGGAAGAACAGGAGCCGATGCGTCTGCAACTGGCAGAAACCCTGGTGGCGATCATCGCTCAAACCCTGGTGCGCACCACCGATGGCAAGCGAGCTGCGGCCCACGAGATCATGCGCAACACCGATGCCATTCGGGACTACATCAAGCGGGGGGCGGTGGATGAAATTGAGGAGCTGATCGCCGACGGCTCCTATGAGGGCATGTGTACCATGAATCAATCCCTGTTTAGGCTTTACCAGGAGGGGCGGATTACCGAAGAGGTGTGTCTGGAAGCTGCCCCGCGCCGCAATGAGATGGCCCAATGGCTGCGAGGCCGGATCTAGGGCCAGTCTCGAGATGGAGTCATGCCAAAGTGCTTGAGGGAAGGTTTGCCCTATCCTAAACTGGGAGCAGCCGGCAGCGCTGGCTTGCCGAGCTACCTGCTCATCTCTTGGGCCGACCTTGGGCTGGGGGGATGGGTTGCGAATTGATGAACCGAATTGAAAGCAAGTTAGAAAACAGGAGAATCCCTACCGTGAGCGTGATCAACCAGATCATCGAGACCGCGGATGACCAGCTGCGTTACCTCTCAGTTAGCGAACTGGAAGCCATCAGGAATTACATGACCACCGGCGAGAGGCGCTTGCAAATCGCTCAGGTGTTAGCAGAAAACAAAAAGCGCATCATTGACCAGGCCCAGAAGCAGCTATTCGCCAAGCGGCCCGAGTACGTGCAACCCGGTGGCAATGCCTACGGTGACAAGCGCTACAACCAATGTTTGCGAGATTACGACTGGTATCTGCGTCTGGTGACCTATGGCATTATTGCCGGCAGCAAAGAGCCGATTGAGTCTATTGGCCTGATAGGGGTGCGGGAAATGTACAATGCCCTCAACGTACCCATCGCCGGCATGATCGATGCGATTGTCTTTTTGAAGGAAGCTGCCCTCAGCTTGTTGGAGCCGGCGGCAGCCGCTGAAGCCGCCCCTTACTTTGACTACATCATCAATGCCATGAGCTAGGGAACTACAGGGATCCCAAGGCAGCCCGGGCATGTACGGCCACCTGTTCTTGGGAATCCTGGGCCAGCCGGGTCAGTCCGGCGCGAGCGGCTTCTGTTCCCAACTTGGCCAGGGCAATGCAGACGCGGTAGCGCAGTTGCCAGTCGTCGGAATCAATGAGGGGATCCAGGTAGGGGATGGCCCGCGGATCCCCCAGATCGCCCAAGGCAGCGGCAGCGGCTGTGGTGATCAGCTCGCTCTTGTCCTGCAAAGCTTCCACCAGAGTGTCGAAGGCGGCAGGGTTCCCCAGCTCTCCCAGGGCAGCGATGATGCTAAACCGTACCAGCCACTCCGTTTCCCGCCGATAAGCTTCCAGGAGATCGTCCAGCGCCTGTGGCTGCTTGAGATCCCCCAGGGCAGCGGCGGCAGCAGCCCGCACATCGAACTCCGGATCCTCTCGCAAAGAGCGCTGCAAAATGGGCAACAGTAGGTTCGGATCGACGCCAGACAGGGTGCCCATCTGGCTGATGGCAGCATAACGGACGCGGGCATTCTCGTCGTGAATCGCTCGCTGCAGCAATGTCAGGGCTTCTGGCCCAGGCAGTTCTCTGGCTTTGTTGACAGCGCGCAGCCGATTTCCCAAGTCTTGTGAGTTCAACAGCTCCAGCAAAGCGGGCAGTGCCGGAGGATCCCCAGAGGTTGTTGTCATATCCCATTCTCTCCATAACCCTCCTCGGCCATAGCGAGGGAGGAAAAGCCGATGTTATTATCTTGAAGCAGTGCATCCAGTCCCTTGATCTTATGGCCTTATTGCAACAAGAGAAGCAGCAGATCATTGAGAGCTATCGACTGCACGACACCGACACCGGTTCTGCCGAGGTTCAGGTGGCTCTGCTCACCAATCGCATCAACCAGCTCTCTCAGCACCTTCAGAGAAACCCGAAGGATTTCAACTCCCGCCGCGGCCTGCTGATGATGATCGGTCGTCGCAAGCGTTTGCTCAACTACATCGCCAAGCATTCTCCTGACCGCTTCCGGGAGCTGGCCGAACGGCTGAACATCCGGGTGAAAAAGTAGGCAGCCCATCCAAAACGCTATCGGAGATCTGTCTTCGTGGGCAAATCCAGCCGCCAGTCCAAAACCTTTCGCCGTCGCTCCCCCTCCGCCTCTGTTGAGGTGGAGAAGAAGCCGGCCAAGAAGGAGCCTGTTGCCGTGATTCCCCCTGAGGTCAGCCGGCGGATGGTGCGGCGGATTCTGGTGTTTTCTGGGATCCCTTCGGGGCTAGGTCTGAGCAGCTTTTTTGTGAATTACTATCTCTTGACCAACCACGTGGTTCCTCTGCCCCCTTACTTCACCTTGGCGGAGTCGCTAACTTTGTTTGGCCTTGGTTTTTTGGGCATCAGCTACGGTGTGTTCTCAGCTTCCTGGGATCCCCAGCCCGGATCCCTGCTGGGCATTGGAGAGTTTCGGCGCAATTTGGGCAACATCATCCAACAGTGGCGGGAATCTGCTGCCCGATCTTCTGAATCTTCCGACTCTGGAGAAGCTTGATTCTTCTCCCATCGCCTTTTCCAGGCCGGTTGCTGCCTACAATCAAGAGGGATCCCATCCATCCCGGCGGCAGCGGCTACCCCCAGTTCTCCAGCATGAAAATAGCCTACTTCGACTGTGCGGCGGGCATTGCCGGCGATATGTGTCTAGGAGCCCTGCTGGATTGCGGGGTGCCTTTGGAGTACCTCAACCGTCAGCTCCAGGCGTTGGGCATCGAGGGGGAATATAGCCTGCAGGTGAGCCGGGTGCAGCGGTGTGGGCAGCCTGCTCTGCAAGCTGTGGTGGAGGTGCTGGGATCCCAGAGTGGGGGATCCCCTGCTCGGCATTGGGCAGAGATTCAGGCTTTGATCGCGGGATCCCAGCTTTCCCCAGCCATTAAGGCCCGCAGCTTGGCGGTGTTTGAAAAGTTGGCGCAGGCGGAAGCAAAAGTCCATCAGATGCCTGTGGAAAAAGTGCACTTTCACGAAGTGGGGGCAGTGGATGCTTTGGTGGATATTGTCGGCACTTGCATTGGCCTGGATTGGCTGCAGGTGGAGCGGGTGTTGTCATCCCCCCATCCTGTTGGGGGCGGCTGGGTGAGCACAGAGCATGGCAAATTGGCCGTGCCGGTGCCGGCGGTGATCGAGTTGTGGGAAATGGGCCGCGTGCCGGTGTTCAGCAACGGGGTGGAAGCCGAGCTGGTGACCCCCACAGGAGCAGCCTTGGCTGTGGCGTTGGCGGAAGAGTTTGGCCCCTGTCCGCCGATGCGGGTGGAAAAAGTGGGGCGTGGGGCCGGTGCCCAAGAGCTGCCCATTCCCAACGTGTTTCGTCTGTGGATTGGGGAAGCCGATGGGGGAGAGCTAACGGAAACGGTATCGGTGTTGCAGACCCAAATCGACGATCTCAACCCCCAAGTGGTTGCCTACACCTGCGAGCAGTTGTTGGCCCTCGGGGCCTGGGACGCGTTTACCCAGCCGATCACCATGAAACAGGGGCGGCCGGGGATCCTGCTTACCGTCATCTGTCCGCCGGATCGGGTGCCGGAGTGTCAAGATCTCATCTTCCGGGAGACCACCACCCTGGGCATTCGCCACTTCCAACAGCAGCGCACCCTGCTGGAGCGGGTCATTGAGCGGGTGGAAACCCCTTACGGCCTGGTAGACATCAAGGTAGCCCGCCACCATGGCCGCATCGTCAACGCTCAGCCGGAGTTTCGCGACTGTGTGGCCCGCGCCCAGGAGTTTCACGTGCCGGTTCAGACGGTGTGGCTGGCGGCCCAATCGGCTTGGCAAAACCGGTTGCAAGGTTGAAGAGACACCGAACCTGTTCCACCCCCAATGGAATTTGCTCCTATTGAACACAGATTGGCACCCATGGCCTGCTAGCCTGGGAGATGTCGATCTTGCTCTCTCCGCCGACCGCAAAAATGGAATCCCAAGCCTCTCAATTTAACTTCGACCGCAAACTGTGGGATCGGTTTATCACCGTGGCCCAGCCCTACTTTTACCCCAGAGTGCGCTATGGGGGCTGGATCTTTTTGGGCTTGCTGGCAGCGGCCATGGTGTTTGTGGTTGCCCTGATGTTCTTTGTGGAGATTGGGGTGACTTTAGTCGGTCAGGCCCTGTTCCCAGAGTTTTTTACCAATGTGGCAGCCGGATTGGTGGCCCAAACGGAGAGAAACTTGTCCTCGCCGGTGCTGTGGGTAGCCGCGATCAGCTTGGCTTTGAGCAGCCTTTGTTTTGGGGCAGTGTGGCGGCAGCTTCGCCAGCGCTGGTTGCAGTGGGTGCTGCTCACCTTTTTGCTGTTTCTGTCGCTGACGGTCAACCGGCTGAACGTGATGATTAGCTTTATCTTTCGGTTTATCGACACAGCTCTGCAGCAAAAAGAAGAGCCCACTTTCTGGCAGTTTTTGATTATTTATGGAGTGCTGATTATCTCAGCCATTCCGATTTTGGTGATCTACCGCTACACTCGCCTCAAGCTAGGGCTGTTTTGGCGAGAATGGCTGACCGATCATTTTCTGGATCGCTACTTCGATCAGCGGGCTTATTACGAGCTGGATTCCAACGCCGCCAACACCGAAATCGACAACCCCGACCAGCGCATTTCCGAGGATGTTCGCTCCTTTACTGGCACCACCCTCTCCTTCCTGTTGGACATTCTCGACTCGATTCTCACCCTCTATGCTTTTACTGGCATTCTCTATGGCATTTCTCGTCCGTTGGCGTTGGGGCTGGTGGTCTATGCCACCATTGGTACCGCCATTGCCATTTTGGCTGGTCGCAAGCTGATCAAAATTAACTTCGATCAACTGCGCTACGAAGCCGATTTTCGCTACAGCTTAGTGCACGTGCGGGATAATGCCGAGTCCATTGCCTTCTACCAGGGAGAGGATCAAGAACTCAGGCAAATTTTGCATCGCTTTGGTGCGGCCTTGCGCAATTTTAATTTGCTGATCATCTGGCAGGCCATCATCGATATTTTCCAATACGCCTACAACTATTTCACCCGCATTGTGCCCTATGTCATCGTCGCCCCCCTTTACTTCAGCGGCGTGCGAGATTTCGGCACCATTACCCAAGCCACCATTGCCTTCAGCCAGGTGTTGAGCGCCCTCTCCATTGTGGCCAACCAGATTCAAAGCATTTCCAGTTTTGCCGCTGGGATCAACCGCTTAGGCTCCTTTCACGAGTCTCTGGAAGATCCGGCGCTGCGCCACACCGGCGCTCGGGAAAGCAACATTCAAACTCGCATTGCCCAGCAATTGGCGCTAAACCACGTCACTTTGCTCACCCCCAATTCAGAACGAACCCTGGTGCGGGATCTCTCCTTCGCCTTGGAAGCCGGCCAGCGGCTTTTGATTGTCGGTGTTAGCGGCAGCGGCAAAAGTTCCCTGTTGCGGGCCATTGCCGGCCTATGGACCAACGGCCAGGGATCCATCGCCCGCCCAGATACTCAGGAGATGCTCTTTTTGCCCCAGAAACCCTATATGCTGCTGGGATCCCTGCGGGATCAACTGCTCTATCCCAAACGCCGCCGAGACCTCACCGATGAAGATCTCATCCGAGTCTTGGCCCAGGTGAACCTGGGAGACTTGCCGGAGCGGGTGGGCGGCTTTGATGTGGAGAAAGACTGGGCCAGCACTCTCTCCCTAGGGGAACAGCAGCGTCTTGCCTTTGCCCGCATTTTGATCACCCAGCCCCGCTACGCCATTTTGGACGAGGCCACCAGCGCCCTGGATGTGGCCAACGAAAAACTGCTCTACCTGCAGCTGCAACACCTGAACACCACCTACATCAGCGTTGGGCATCGCCCCACCCTCCTGGCCTACCACGACTTGGTCTTGGAGCTGCAGGGGAATTGTGCCTGGCAACTGTGGTCGGTGCAGGAGTACGGTGCCCGCCTAGCCCTGGCCAGCTAGCAGCGCCGACATCTCCAGCTGACTCAAATGACAAGCTTTGCGGGTTTGGAACAAAACCCGGATAAGAGGCTGACTTTTCCAACTGGACGCTCTTCAAAGGAGGTGATAGCCTGTTATTCACAAGTATTCCGACCGGTTTACTGGAGATTATCAATGCCCCCCATGATCCCATCCGAGGCCAAGCGTTCCAAGGTGGAGCAGATCAAGGCAGACAGCCACTTTCTACGGGATCCCCTTCAGCAGGAGCTGGCCCAAGACACCACCCACTTCAGCGAAGCAGCGGTGCAGGTGCTGAAGTTTCACGGGGCTTACCAGCAGGACGACCGGGATCGGCGGCAGCAGCGAAAGCAGGAGGGGCTGGAGCGGGCCTATTCGATGATGTTGCGCACCCGCATCCCAGGGGGACACGTGCCCCCCCAGCTTTACTTGACCCTGGATCGGCTGGCCGATGAGTACGGCAATGGCACCCTGCGAGCCACAACGCGGCAGACGTTTCAGCTACACGGGATCCTCAAGAAAAACCTCAAGGCCACCATAGCCAGCATTCTCAAACAGATGGGATCCACCCTGGCCGCCTGCGGCGATGTCAACCGCAACGTGATGGCACCGGTGGCCCCCTACAAAAATCGCCCTGCCTATCGCTATGCCCAAGAGTATGCCCGCAAGCTGGCGGATCTGTTGGCTCCAAAAACCTCTGCCTACTACGAGATCTGGGTGGATGGCGAGCCGGTTCCCATCCCACCAGTGGATGAGGAAGTGGTGGAAGCCGAGAAGTTTGTCGGCAACGGGGTGAGGTTAGAGGGCCCAGAACCCCTGTATGGCCCCGTCTATTTGCCCCGCAAGTTCAAGACAGCCATCACCGTAGCTGGGGAAAACACGGTAGATGTGTACTCCCAGGACCTGGGCTTGATTGTGCTCACCGACCGCAAGGGCAACCTCAAGGGCTTCAACATTGTGGTGGGTGGGGGCATGGGGCGTACCCACGGCAAGGAAGAAACCCAGCCCCTTTTGGCCCAAAAGCTCTGCTTTGCCCCGCCGGAATCGGTGTATCGGGTTTGCCAGGCCGTTTTGGCGGTGCAGCGGGACTACGGCAACCGGCACGATCGCAAGCAGGCGCGGCTGAAGTATCTGGTGAGAGACTGGGGGATCCGCAAGTTTCGCCGTGTGGTCGAGCAGTACCTGGGGGAGAAGTTATTGCCCTTCCGGCGCATGCCCAAGTTTGTCCCCAACAGCGACGACTACCTAGGCTGGCACGAGCAGGGGGATGGCCGTTGGTTTTTGGGCATCTCCATTGAAAATGGCCGCATCCAGGACACCCCAGAGCGACAGCTCAAGACGGCACTGCGCCGGATTGTGGAAGCCTTTTCTCTGCACGTGCGGCTGACCCCCACTCAGGATTTACTTTTCATCGACATTGCGGAGCAGCAGCGGGATGCCATCAACCAGATCCTCAAATCCCACGGGGTGCTCTCCAAAGAAGAGATCCCTCAACTGGTGCGGCTGTCGATGGCCTGTCCGGCGCTGCCCACTTGCGGCTTGGCCATTACTGAGTCGGAGCGAGCTTTGCCAGGGCTGGTGCGCCAGTTGGATCGGCTGTTGCAGGAGCTGGATCTGCAAGATTCGCCCTTCTTGGTACGCATGACCGGCTGCCCCAACGGCTGTGCCCGACCCTACCTGGCCGAGCTGGGATTGGTGGGATCCGCCCCCGATGGCTACTACCAGATTTGGCTGGGAGCCAGCCCGCAGGGGGATCGCCTGGCGCAAGTGTTTCAGGATCGGGTACACATCAGCCAGATCGTGCCGCTCATGAGAGTTCTCCTGCAGGTCTACAAGCAGGAGCGCCGTCCTGGCGAGAGCTTCGGCGACTACTGCCACCGGATGGGGATCCCCTATTTGCAGGCCCAAGTTCAGCAAAGGGATGGCGTTTTTGCCTGAAGGGATCCCTCAAAAACGAGACCAAGCCTGTAGCCATTCCCGGAGCGCTTCCAGCCATCCAATCGGTTCGGGCTTGGCTGCTTCTGGAGCTTCCTCCTCGCCAGCCGGCAAGCTAACTTGGTCAGGGTGCACCCTGTAAACTCGGATGGGTTTGGCGTTGGGAAAAGGTTTCACCGAAAGAGGCTCCACCTGCAGGAGTTGCCCTTCCACTGCTCGATACACGGCTGCCGAGATGAGCAACCGGGAGCTCTGTTCCTCAGACTGTTCCCCCCCTTGCGAAACATCCTCAACCGACTCCAGCCAGGTGGCAAACTGAACCGACTTCCCGAAGGCGGACAACCGCTGCGGATCTTGGGGATCGAGGGGCAGCAAAAGGACTGGGCCGTAGTGGATCCCGATGGCAAGCTTGACCTGCGGGTAGGAGAGTTGCCGCAAACACCTGTTCAACTCCACCACCGACTGCCCAAGCGCCAACCCCGCCTGCAGCGCCTGCTGTATGGCCAGCTCGGGTTGTTTGAGACCAAACAAAGCCAGACTTCTCAGCCCGCTCTGGTTGGCCAGTACTGATACATTCACGCTGAACTCTCCTGAACATGGTTCAGGAAAGAAGCGATCGCATCCTGCCTATCTCTGAGCAGGAAGGCGGTATCCCGCAAAGCCCTGAGGAATACCCCCCGAGCGCTTTCCCCCTTCACTTCCCGGCAACCGTTGCGGTGGACTCAAGGATCAGGGGGAAACTTGGTCTACTATATCCCTCTCAATGACTTTTGCCAAACCGCCTAAAGCTCAGTAAATTCAGCAAAGTTCAGGGTTTTGGGGGTTAGAGGCATGCTCCCCCATATTGCTGCACCAAGGCCCCCATTTGGGCGAAGTAGCGACCCAAGGTGTAGACAACATCGTAGGGAAAGTTCTCCTCGTCGAAGTTGGCCGTCCCCCGCAGGGAAGCGCTGAGAATGGCGGCGGTGACTTGGCTGCCGACCGAATGGGCCTGCAATTGATGTTGAGCTACTTCCACATCTGCTTTATCGATCACCAGCCGTTGCAGGGTGACATCTCCAGTGATGCGGGTTTGACAGGCCAGACGAATATGCACAGGAAGGTCTAGCCGTTGAGCTAACTTCTTCTCGGCAGGAGTCATGCTGCGGCAGTTTTGGCTGCCTTCCAAAATCAGGATGCGACAGGTGGAGCAGGCGGCATTGCCCCCACAGGCATGGACATGGCGCACCCCCGCCTTGAGCAGATTTTCCAGAACCGTGAGCAGGGGATTGGCTTCCAAGGTGAGGTTGTCGGGGTAACAGGTGATCCGCATGGTTAAGAGGGAGTGAGGGGTGGCAAAAAGATTCAGCACTACCTAAATTCAGTACGGCATTGCCCTCCCCTTGGATGCTGTTTTCAAAAGTTTTGGGTATTGGGTAACCTCACCCCGCAGCCTGCCCCGGCGCCGATGATAGAGTACAGAGGAGTCTTCTGCGCGAGCCCTTTATGCCTCAGTCCAAACCCCAAGAATCCCCAGCCCGCAAGCTCCTCAACATTTTGCTGCTGGTGGTGGGCACGGTAACTTTCTTGGGCTTCTCCTTTGGCCCGCTATTCCAGGCCCTCGGGCCTTCCGAATCTCCAGAGGCCAGCCTGGTAACCGAGCAACTGCGGGCCCAGGCGGACGGCTATCGCGTCGTGCTGGAGCGGGAGCCGGATAACCCCATTGCCCTGCGGGGGTTGATCGACACCCAGCTGCAGCTCAACGAGCCGCAAGGGGCAATCGAGCCGCTGAAGAAGCTGGTACAACTGGAGCCCGAAAATCGGCAACTGAGAGCCTTTTTGGCCGAAATCCAGCAGGATACGGGGGATTTTGAAGGGGCATTAGAACAGCTCCAGATCCTTTACGAGGGGGATCCCAAAGATGGCCAGGTGCTGCAGCAGTTGGTGGATGTGCAGCTAACCCTGGGCCGCACCTCTGAGGCCATTGCCCTGCTGGAGAAGCATCTTGAAGAAGTGCCGGAAGATAATGATGTACGTTTGCGCTTGGCCTTTGTCTACGCCCGCAACAACCAGACTGAGAAAGCTGTAGTCCTCTACGACAAGTTGATTGCGGCGGATCCCAGTGATTTCACCCCCGTGTTGGGCAAAGCCATAGCCCTCAGCTCCGCCACCGATGAAAACCTACGGGCAAAAGCGCCTGAGCTGTTTGAGCAAGCAGCCCGGCTGGCCCCGCCCCAAGTTCGGGAGCAAATCCAGCAGCAAGCAGAGATTTATGCTCAGGTGAACCGGCCCCAGACGGTCGAGAACCAAAACAGCAACCCCTCCCCCTGAGCAGGTTTTCAACCGTTAGGCTAATCCAGGTGTTGAGAAGCTGATCCCTGACGGTTCTCAGTTGACCCGATAGGGAGAGCTACGGAAAAGACTCAAGTGCCTTTTCTACAGAGGGGTAGATCTCGTAAATGGTATCCAAACCGACGATGGCGAAGAGCAGCTTGACCTGCTCCTGCAGGCTGCAGAACTTGAGTTGATAGCCCGAAGCGCGGCAATGGCGATGCGCCCAAACCAGAACCGACAACCCCATGCTGTCGATCAGGCTAACCTGACTAAGATCCAACAAGAAATGCCCCGGTTTCTCGGTGAGAATTTGGCTTAGCTCTTTCCGTACCTCGCGGGCAATCGCGGCGTTGAGCCTTTCACTGTGCAATTTCACAACCGTAACAGGGGATCCCTTGTGGCTGAGCTGGATGAAGACATCCATGAAAAGCCCGTCAGGTTTGAGGGGGGATGGGCACAGGCACGATGGAACCAAACTGATTTTGAGTTGCTAAATCACCATGAGTATGAGTTTGTCTTCCCTGGGCTTCTCTTGCAAGCATTCTTGGACACTTTTCCCTTACAGGTTAGAACTGGCATGAACGGGATCCCTGCCTGGGCTGGAGATGCTGCCGCCCTGAGTCTATTGGTTATGCAAGTGCCGATGCTGGCGGTGCTGCTGGCGCGGCTGCTGCCCTCTTTGCGGCGCCCTTCCCCTCTGCCTCCCGGTCAGCCGGGGATCCCTTTGCAGCCGGGCTTGGTCAGCGTGTTGCTGCCTACTCTCAACGAAGCGGAACGCATCGATCCCTGCCTAGAAGGATTACACCAACAGGGATCCGTCCTGCGAGAGGTGCTGGTGGTGGACAGCCGCTCCCAAGATGACACCCCCGAAAAAGTGCTGCAGATGGCCAAGCGGGATCCGCGCTTCCGTCTGGTAACCGACGATCCCTTGCCCAACGGATGGGTGGGCCGCCCCTGGGCCTTGCACTATGGATTTCTCCAGTCGGATCCGGCCTCTGAGTGGATCCTGGGCATTGATGCCGATACCCGTCCCCAGCCAGGATTGGTGGAGCGCCTGCTGGAAACTGCCCAGGCCCAAAGGCTCGACCTGATCACCCTGGCACCGCAGTTTATCTTGCAGCACTGGGGGGAAGGCTGGCTGCAACCGGCTCTTTTGGTGACCCTGATCTACCGCTACGGGGCAGCCGGAGACACCGCCACCCTGCCGGAACGGACGATGGCCAATGGGCAATGTATGCTAGTGCGCCGGTCGGTGCTGGAAGCCATGAACGGCTACACGCTGGCGCGGGCCTCCTTCTGTGACGATGTCACCTTGGTGCGGCAGATTGCGGCAGCCGGCTTTAAAGTAGCTTTTTACGACGGTCGGCACCTGCTCAAGGTGCGCATGTACACTTCTTTTGGCGAAACTTGGCGAGAGTGGGGCCGATCCCTCGATTTGAAAGATGCCACCCCTGTGGCCCAGTTGTGGGGGGATATAGCTCTCCTCGTCCTCACCCAAGGGATCCCTGGGCCGGTGGTTGTAGGGCTGTTGGGCAAAGCCGGGATGGGGTTTCCCTTTTCCCTGACGGAGCAGGTGCTGCTGGGGCTTAACCTAGGCTTACTGATTCTGCGCTTAGGTGTACTGCTGGGCATTCGCGGCTCCTATCAGGATCCCCCTTGGACGTTCTGGATGTCGCCTCTGGCGGATCCCTTGGCCGTTCTGCGGATAATCCTATCTGCCCTCAGCCGGCCCCGCTCTTGGCGCGGGCGCACCTACTAGGAGAGCCCTCAATCGGCTATTGCCTCGGGATCCACGCCCAACTCCCGCAATTTCGCGGCTAGGCGCTGCTGTTCCAGACGGGCCTGTTCGAGGGCTGCTTCTGCCGCCTCAGCCCGCTGCCGCTCCTGTTCGGCCCGCTGCCGCTCCTGCTCTACCTGTTCGATTCCCCATAGGAGCAAATTCCCATCGGCAGTCCACCACCGCAACCAGTTGGCTTTGGTCTCGGCTTTTTGTCCCCGCCACACCCCCAAAAACAAGCCAATCTCCGGGATCCAGTAGCGACGGTTTTCATCCGCCGATACAGGGGTATAGCGGCCATTCTCCAGGCGGTAGACATCCAGCTCACCGGTTTTGGGATGAAAGATTACATAGACAGGCACCTGCAAAATGCGCTCGTAGAAATACCATTTTCCATAGGGATAGTGGGGATTGATGGAGTACTCGCCGCCCTCGGTTTCGGAGATGAATTCCATCACAATCGCTGGGGGATTCCCTTCTAGGTGTGGGGTATAGCTGCGGCGGATCTCTCCTTCGGGAATCGGCTGTACTGCGGGCACATAAACCCAGTCGGGGGCTTTCACCACCACCTTGTCCCCGACAGTGCTGCAAAGGCCAAAGTTGGAGGCGATCAAAGCCTGGGCAGGGATCATCTGAGCGAGTTCCAATGCCTCACGCAGAGCAGCAGCCAAAAGGGGCTGTAAGGTGCTTTCCACAGGCTCATCCGGCAAGGGAAAGTCTTCCGGCAGTTTTTCCCATCGAATGGGAGGTAGGGGCGGGGTGAGCCGAACAGGAGAGAGGGTCATGGCTTAGGATACTCATGGTGATAAGGTACATGAATGCCTTTTGAATAACTCAAAGCACTTGCTGATATCAACCCCAGGCAATTCCACAAGGCTGTTGCAGGCTAGGACGGATTCAGTCATCTCGACTGCCAATCCATACGGTTGAGATATGCTTGGGGGCAATGAGCAAGTTTTTCGGCGTCTTCCTTGGATTCAGCAAGAGAGCGTATGCCAGAGCCTGAACCCACTTCTGCCCACATCCTGGTGATCGAAGATGAAGCTAAGCTGGCTCGTTTTGTGGAAACGGAGCTGACCTGTGAGGGATATCGAGTCAGCGTAGCCAGCGATGGCATGGCCGGGTTGAGGGCAGCCTGCGACCAAAACCCCGACTTGGTGCTGTTGGACTGGATGTTGCCCGGCATCTCAGGTTTGGAAATTTGTCGGCGACTGCGCTCAACGGGCAACCGCGTGCCGGTGGTGTTGATGACCGCCAGAGATGAGGTGGCGGATCGGGCAGCAAGCTTGGACGCTGGGGCGGATGATTACGTGGTCAAGCCTTTCAGCATTCAGGAGCTGCTGTCTCGGATACGGATCTATTTGCGGCAGCCAAGGCGATCCCGCGACGGCCAGTTGGTGTTCATGGATCTGACCCTGGATCCCGTAACGCGGGAGGTAAACCGGGGAGAGCGACAGGTGGAGCTGACGGCCAAAGAATACGACCTGTTGCGCTACTTGATGGAACACCCCCGTCAGGTGCTCACCCGCCAACAGATCCTAGAGCATGTGTGGGGCTGCGACTTCACGGGCGACTCCAATATCATCGAGGTCTATATTCGCTACTTGCGCCTCAAGATCGAAGGCCCAGGGGAGAAGCGCCTTATCCAGACGGTGCGCGGGGTAGGCTACGTGTTGCGCGATTGACATGCCCCCCGCCCCAAAGAGCAAGGATTCTGGTTCCTGGTTCTGCGACAGCACTTAGCTGTATCAGGTTTCCCCTCCACGACGGCGGTGCCTATCTCCCCAGTCGTTCCCCCAAGCGCTCCGCGCCGCTAGCGTGAAAGACTTGGCCAAGTGGTGATTTCTCACCAAGTTCTGCACCTGCAAGTCCTCATAAACCACAATGTCGTGAGACATTCCCACACACTGGGCTAGCTCAATAACCCGGTCTCTACGCTGGCGCCAGACTTTGATTTGGTTGAAGTGTACCTCGCCAAGCCGCTTCCTCTACTTGTGGTAGTTGCTGTATTGAGGTTTTACCCCCTTCCTATTCACGCCAGCGGGCCGTGGGCCTAACTTTCTGCTCAGTCTTCTTTGCTGTTGCTTCAATCTCCTTTCGGCACGACGCAAAAACTGGAGACACGGCACAGCTTGCCCACTGCTGTCGCCCACATCCAGCCCCACCACCTGGCCGGTGTACTCTGTCATCCAAGGCTTGGTACTGCGCTGGAGTGGCGTTGAGGAGTTTGGCTTCTCTGACCAGCGTGGGTGTATCTTATCGCAGGTCTAACAGGGCAAAAGCCGTCCTGGAAGGGCGGGGCTTCAGGCCTAGCTTCTTGGTAAAGTTTGGAACTGCCCGCATTCGGGATTGCCTTAAACTTCTCTTAAATCCTGTTTCACAGGTAACTGCTAGCATGAGGCCAACTTCACTCCCACCCCCGGAAAGGAAGGCCTTTATGAACTGGCTGATGCTGCTTGGTCTGCTTTGTCTTCCTGCCTCTCTGTTTTCGTTTGTTGAGTATTTGCGCTCCCAAAGGTTGGTTCAACAGCTCTCTGCAACTCGGTTGCTCAAGATAGCCGAGCTTCGCCATCTCGGTCAGACCAACCCCCAGGCAAAAGGAGCAAACTTGGCTCAAGTTTACGGCAGGGTTGTGTGCGATCGGCCTTTGGTATCGGAACTTTCGCGACAGCCTTGCGTCTACTACAAGTCTGAGATCTCTTGGGAGTATGACGAGATCGAATGCTATCGAAGGTATTTGAATAGCCAAGGCGATGTAGCGTATAGCGAACGGATCAGCGAAGGCGAATATCAGAACGCTCTACGCTTGGGATCCCGAGCAAAATCCTATCCGGGGGAGATGGTCGGGAAAAAGCCCGGCTTGGGCTACTCTGACTCCGGTTCTTTTCAGAAAAGGGTTGATCCCGACTACTCTAATTCTTTTCCACAAAAGCCCAACCCTGGCTACCCCGGTTCCGGTTCTTTCCAGAAAAAGCCTGGTTACCCCGACTACCCCCAGCAGCTTGGCTCTCCAGGCTATCCTCAAAAATCGCCGTTTTCCGAAGTAAGCTCTCCCCAAAAACACTACGCCAACGTGTATTACGATCCGAGCACAGGTCGGGAATATCTCCTTGAAAGAGAGACGAGAACGAGAGACGAAACCCTTCACTCGGTGGTTCGCCAGATCCCTTTTTTCATCGAAGACGAAACTGGAAGGGTGAGGGTGGATCCCACAGGTGCGGAGATAGAGGCTATGTCGGTTGTGGATGAGCATATTTTTCCAGGAAAAGGGCCCAGCCGGTTCAACTTCAATCTCAAGCGCTACCTTTCCGGAGTGAGAACAGAAAATCGCTCCACCCGAGCTTTTATCTATAAGGAATGGGTGATTCCGGTGGATGCGATGGCGTTTACCATGGGGCAGGTGCGTTTTGAGGCAGGGGATCCCGTGATCCGAAAACCCCTTTCTGGGGAAAGGTTTATGATTGCCCCCAAATCCCCTGAAGCCCTCTTGGAAGAGCAGCGCTCCAATGCCAGCAGCTACCTGGTGGGATCCGTCGTCCTGCTGGGTATCGGCATTTTCACCGTGCTCCACCTGCTGCAATCCCTGCAGCCTTATCGCTAGTTCCTGCCCAGGCAGAGGGAAGCCTACTGCCACTCACAACGACAAACCCAGCTTGAGCCCAAGCAGGGCATGGGCAAACAGTACACATAGAATGAGGCTGCCCACATAGGCATGGGTGGTGCGCAAAGCAGCGCGGTTGCCCCCAAAGCCGCTGAGGGACAAAGATCCATTCACCGCCAACAACAGCAACACCAGGGATCCCGTCCAAAAATGGGGGCTGCTCAACAGGGGCTTCCCTTGCATCACCAGAGAAAGAAGGCCGCCAGTGTAGCCCAAGGCAATGAAGGTGGCCATCCAGGGGGCCAATTTGCGGTGGTCAAGCAGAGGCTTCTGGGCCGCTTCCGGCAGGGATCCCTCTGGCGCTGTGGAGGCGGCTGCCAGACGCAAGGCCCGTCCTCGCCACCCAGTCAGGCCGACAAAGCTGCCCATCACCACCACCACGATCCCCATCATCAAGGGGTGACCCCATTGCACAATGGGTTGGGGCAAGTTAAGGCCGGCAAAAAACTGGGCTACGGGCTGCAAGGTGGCGGCTAACCCATCCGAAGCTGCCGACAGATCCGGCAAGGCCAAGCTCAACAGGTTCATGGCGCTCCCTCTACCTCCGCAATAAATCTACAGCTGCTTAACAAATCTACAACACCCCAATTCTAGAATGGGAGGACATCAGTGATCTCCCTCAATTCGTTGAAGGGAGGACGTCAGCTGACCCATGCCAGCGGGAAGCTTCTGGTGGGCACCTGGCAGCGGTAGAATGTCTGACGGTAAAGCTGTGGCTGTGAGCGGCTCTCTCGCCACTGAGTGCTGAGCAAAACGGAGTTGTTGAGATGGCCAAGTTGTTGTTGGGGGATCAAGCCTTTGAGGTCGAGCTGCTGACGGATGTGCCCACCAATTGGCCGGGAATTAAAGTCATGTCTAAGGGGGCCAAGCTGGACATTCCAGCGGGAACTGTGGTGAAGGTGGAGGCCGAGGATGACCACATAGCCGGCTCCTATAGGGTGGTCTATCGTTTGGCGCCTGCCTATCCCCGCAGCTGGCGGCTACTCCTGGAGCGGGAGAGCGTCGCCACGGCGCCTCAGGTGGCATCGGCTCCAGAACCAGAGGTTGCTCAGGCCAGCAGCTCAGAAGGAGGGCTGCCCAATAGCGATAAAATCTTCGCCATCAAGGTATCCGGCCTCGTGGGAGGAGGTGTGCGCAGAAGTGTTGTCGAGTACAAAGTGCCCTTCAGCCGCCTTTCCCAAGAAGTGAAACGGATCACCCAAATGGGAGGCAAGATCGTCAGCATTGCCGAGTCCAATCTGCTAAGCACCCTTGAGTAGCGGGCGGCTTCCTGGGAGGTTCTGGGTTCTTTCAGGCCACCCGTCCAGGCCGTTCTGGTTCAAACAATTTCAACGAGGGATCCCTGTAGAAAGCATGCGGCGATTTCTCCCCTATCCCCAACCTGAGGATGGGGTGGTAGGCTGGCGTTGGTTTTGCCGTTGCCTGGAAGGCTGCCTTTTCCTGCTGTCCTGGGGGTGGGCTTTGGGTAGGAAAAGGCGTTCCGGCGAGGGCTGAGCTTTTGCAATTGGGAGTGGGGAGTGAGGCCATGACATCTCGACGACAGCCGACGCGCTTGGGAGGGTCGATGCCCCAAGGCCATGCAGGCTTTGGGTCAGCAAGGGGATCCCAGCCGTACCCCTCGCCCACTCCACGACAAAGCTTTTCCTCTTCCTCTCGACGTCCGCTGGCCAAGTCTCGACCGAGGTTACTCCCCTTCTTAAGCTTGCTGGTGATCCTGCTGGGATTTGGGGCTGGGGCCCTGGTGGCCTGGGCAACTGCTCATCCCGACTGGGTCAGCCGCCTGCCGGGGCTCTCGCCACCTCTAGCGGAGATCGCTGCCCCCCGCGCCCACGCTAAAGCGGCTCAACAGCGCTTGCCCATCTCCTTAGAGACCCAACTGGAGCGGGATCCCTTTGCTTTGGATCCCTTGGCCAGCCTTTCTTATGTGCCCGCCATCATGTATCACGATGTGGTGGCTGGCCGCAAGCAGGTCTGGTTCGACACTACGGCGGCGGAGCTGCGGCAACACTTTGAGGCCATTAAGCAGGCGGGGTTGACCCCCATCCACATCGACCAACTGTACAAACACCTGCGGGACGGGGATCCCTTGCCCGAAAAAGCCATTTTGCTCACTTTTGACGACGCCTACCTGGGCCTGTACGAGAACGCCTACCCCCTTTTGAAGGAGTACAACTACCCCGCCACCTACTTTGTGCAAACCGGCTTTGTCGGCGTGCCCACCAGCAAGGATCACTTCACCTGGGATCAAATGCGGGAGATGGATGCCAGCGGGCTGATTGACTTTGCCGCCCACACCGTCACCCATCCCCCTGACCTGCGGGTGCTAGACGATGCCCGCCTACGGCGGGAAGTGTTCGACTGCAAGACCAAGCTGGAGCAGGAGCTGGGCCACCCCATCCACTACTTTGCCTATCCCGAAGGCAACCGGGACGAGCGGGTGAAGCAATACCTGGCCGATGCCGGTTACCGGATGTCTTTTACGATGGATCCTGGCTTTACAGGACAATCGCCCAACCTGCTGGAGGTGCGACGCTTTAACCAGTTTCGCCTCACCGAGGCCATTCTTGGCGCCCGCACCTTTAGCCTCAGCCGCAGCCTCGACTACTGGCTGGATGTGACGCAGCCTCTGGCTCTGACCGACGAGATCATTGACGGGGTGCGGGTGCTCACCATCCGCGGCGGACGGGCAGCCACAGTGCACGCAGAACGGCGCTACGAAGTCAGGACGTTGGTCCAGCGCTACCAGGCCGATGCCGGCATTAACGGCAGCTTCTTCTCCATCCCCTGGATCAACTCTGCCAGCAACGTCATGGTGGGGCCGGCGATGGCTGCCAACCACAAGACCTTCATCCCCGGTCGCCCCGAAGACGACAAGGTGGTGCGCGGTCGCCCCTTGGTGCTGCTGGGCAGGGATCGCCTCCGCTTTGTGCCCTTTGATCCCGACACCATGACCCACTTGGAGAACATCCGCCAGTTGATGCCGGATGTCACGGATCTGTTTGTGGCCGGTCTATGGCTGGTTAAGGATGGCCATGCCCTCTCTCCGGCGGAGATCAACTCGTTCCGCCTTGCCAGCGCTGCTGAGTTTCGCCCCAGAGCTTTCTTTGGGGTAGATGACCAGGAGCGGGTGGTGATCGGAGTTACCAAAACCCACGTCAACGCCGCCATCCTGGCCAGTCTGCTGCCCAAAACCGGGATCCGGGAAGCCGTGCTGCTGGACTCTGGCTTTAGCACCTCCCTGGTCTACCAAGGGGAGATCCTCGCCACCGGCCATGCCGGTCCCAACCAGCCCAGCCGTCCTGTGCCCCATGCCATCTTGCTCTACGACCTGACTCGCCTTTGGCGGGAGGATCCCCATCCCGAGGCCAAGGCTGGCTCTGAGGGAGATCAGCTGGAAGGGCTGGTGCAACTTTTGCCAGCTAGCGACCAAGATGCAGCCAAAGCCCAGCTAGAGAGCGTCTTGGCCAGCCAACGCACTTTGAGGCGGGGGGATCGGGGGGCGGCGGTGGTGGCGGTGCAACTGGGGTTGAGCCACCTGGCCACTCAGCAGGGACGGCTGGATCTACTCCCTTCGGGCCCTGATGGGGTGTATGGTCAAGAGCTGGCCCAGGCAATGGCGGAATTGGTGCTGGCTGCACCTGAGCGCAGTGAGATGGGATCCCTTCCTCAAGCCACCCCCACCCCCCTGGTGGCCGGAACGGCGACAGCCCGCCAAGGGGTGGACATCATCGATGCTCAACTGCTGCGGCGTCTGCTGGAGCGCGTTAACTTGGCCTCTCCCTCGGTACTGGTGGATACGCGCTTAGAACGGCCTGCCCTGTCCCTGGAGCGCAAGCCAACCCGGAAACTGCTGCCCAGGGTTGCCTTCGGGCAGGACTAAGTCTTGTCTTCGCCTTCCAACCTAGGCCTTGGCGGGAAGCCTAGAAGACCCCCCTCCAACAGAGGCTATCTCTGAGAAAGACGGGCCTGCCGGCAACGAATACACCCATAACCTGGAAGGGTTTCTCCCGCAGCACCACTAGATCGGCTCTTAGGCCTGGGCGAAGGGCTCCCCGATCCTGCAGACCAACCGCCTGGGCAGGGTTGTGAGTGACCAAAGCTATGGCTTGGGGCAGATCCAGCAGCTGCTTCTCCGCCAAGGCAAAGGCAGCCCTCAAGGCTGAAGCGGGGGAGTAGTCAGTGGCCAAGGCGCCTAGGGCTCCTACTTGTAGAGCCTCCGAAGCGGAGAGATTGCCGACATGGGAGGATCCCCTCAGGGCATTGGGAGCCCCCATGACCACCAGCAGGCCCAGTTTCCGCGCTTCCAAAGCTGCTGCTAGGGTAACCGGAAACTCGCTAATTTTCAGGCCCATCTTGGCCATTAACTGAACCTTGGCGGGGCAGTCGTCGTCGTGGGAAGCCAAAGGTACCCCCAAAGCTTGCGCTTGCTGAGCCAATTGGGCAAAGCTCTGCAAGGTCTCCTCCCCCGCCTTGGCCGCCAAACTAGCGGCAACCTCCTCGGAAGGCCGGGCCAGCTGGCGAGCCATGTAGCGGGTGTAGTCCTCCGGCGTCCGGAATTGGCCTTGGCCGGGGGTGTGGTCCATGAAGGAAAGGAGATCCACCCAGCCTTGGCTGAGAGCTTGGCGAACAGCTGCTGCTCCCAAGGGGCGCGAGAGTTCATAGCGAGCGTGGATCCTCAAGTCCAGAGCCAGCTGGGAACGCAGCGCCACCAACTGCTCTGCCATAGCCAAGGCCGTTTCTGGGCTGCGCCAGCCAGGCAGGCCTTCCCAAAAGGACAGAGTTACAAAGGCAGTGGTAATCCCCGCCGCCAAAGCTCGGTTTTCCCAAATCCCCAAGGCCATGTCCACCGCCAGCTGTACCCCTGGGCGCGGCTCCAGCTCGGGCTCCAGGCTATCGGTATGGAGGTCGACTACGCCGGGCACCAGGGTAAGTCCTCGCAAAGGGATCCCTTCCCCCACTTGCCCCTGCCGAATCTCGGCAATCCGCTCCCCCTCCAGCCGCAGGGATCCCACCGGGAGGACACCATCGGGGAGAACTAGCTTAGGCCCTGCTAGCCACATTTGCCCTCACCTCCAGGGAATAGGTTTTGTCAACCAAACCCGACACATCGTCTAAGGAGTGAAAAACGCCAATGATAGCTGTTCCCTGCTGCTTCAAGGCTCGTAGGCGTTCTCGCAAGGCCAACTTGGCTGCAGTATCCAAGCTGGCGGTGGGCTCGTCCAGAAGCAGCAGCGGATAGGGGTGGATGAGAGAGCGAGCCAAGTTGACTTTCTGTTTCTCGCCCCCCGAGAAGCTGGTTGGAAAAGTCTCCAGCAACTCTGGCTTCAGACCCAGCTCCAGGAGCAGCTCTGCTGCTCGATGTCGCGCTTGGTTTTCCGCTACTCCCTGCCACAGCAAGGGCTCCGCAACCAGCTCCAAGGCCGTGGTGCGGGGCCTGGGATCCAGAAACTGGCTGACGTAGCCGATGCGCTCGCGGCGGATTGCTAACACCTCGCGATCCCCTAAGCGGGCCAGATCCACCGTTCCCAGAGGGGTCTGCAGGAGGGCTTGTCCTGCCGTAGGCCAATAGCTGCGGTAGAGGGTTCGCAGTAGAGAAGACTTGCCAGAGCCGTTGGGGCCCTCCAGCAGCAAAAACTCTCCGGCTTGCAGGGAAAAGCTCACCTGCTGGAAGGCCAGAACCTCTCGCCCCAGTCGGTGAAGAAAGAACCGTTTTTCTAAGTTAACGACCTGCAACACCTTGCCCTTCCTAAAGTCTTGCGGCAACCAGATCCTGGGTAAAGGGGTGGCGAGGATCCTCCAGCACTTGGTCGGCCAATCCCTCCTCCACTACCTCCCCCTGGTACAACACCACAATTCGATCCGCCACAGCCCTCACGACCGAGAGATCGTGGCTTACTAGGATGAGGCTCATCCCCAACTGCCGCTTGAGGCGGCGCAGAGTATCCAGAAAGGTGGCCTGCACCAGCAAATCCAAACCGGTGGTGGGCTCGTCCAAAAGAACAGCCAGAGGCTTTTGGACTAAAGCTTTGGCAATCTGTACCCGCTGGCGCTCTCCTCCCGAAAGAGAAGCTGGGGGATCCCCGGCTCGCTCTAGAGGAAAATCGGCTCGCTCCAAAGCCTCCTGCGCCTCCGCTGCCAGCACTCCAAACCGCCGTTCTTCTCTAAGGACAAGGGGCTCCGCAACATTAGTCAGGGCCGCAAAGCCCATGCGCAGGGCCTGGGCGGCATCCTGATAGACCATGGCCAGGTAGTGCCGCGCCGCAGGCTGCTCGTAGCGAGAGAGCAACAGCAGGTTACGTCCCTCCCAACCCGGCACGTTTAGCCGATACTCCCCCTGGGCTGTCTCCTGAAGGTAAAGGATCTTCAGAAGAGTAGTCTTGCCACTGCCGGAAGCTCCCACCACCCCCAGCACCTCTTGGGGATAGAGCTTGAGGCTGACGTTCTTAAGCGCCCAGCGATCCCCGTAGGCTTTGCAAACCTTGACCAGCTCCAGAAGGGGGGTCTCCTCAGCCATGCTCTTTCTCCACAAATAGAGGACCGCTCGTTTTCCCGGCCAGCAGCTTTTCCATATAGCCCTGGTCGGAGATTTCATAGGCCAAGCTGCCATCTTCTTGGGGAATGGCGTTGAGGAAGACGTGGCGGCAACCGCTGCGACGGCAGGATCCCAAAATGGGCTCCGGCTGGAAGGGCCGATCCACAAAGGCCAAGGGCTCCACCCGGGTGTAGGGAGGGACGGCATAGAGCCGCTTCTCCCGCCCGGCCCCAAAGAGGGTGATATGGGCTGCCAGATGCAGCTTGGGCAGATCCCAGCGGGGCAGAGGGCTGGGATCCATCCCATAGCGCCCATGGACCAGAACTGGGTAGGCCGCTCCCTTGCGGCTCTGGCCGTGGCGTAGGTGCTCCTCAAAAAGATCCACCCACAGCAGGCTATAGTCGCCCAGAGCATGTAGCTCCCGCGCCCTGGCGTCAGAGGGCTCCACATAGCGCAGAGGCTCAGGGATGGGAACTTGCAGGATTAGGATTTGACCTTCTTGGAGCCGCTCCTCGGGGATGCGGTGGCGGCTTTGGATGAGGGTGGCCTCCAGCGTGTCGGTGGTTGTTCGAGCGCCGCTGACCTGGGCAATGAAGCGGCGCAAGTTGGCGGCATTGACAGAGTCATCGGCCCCCTGGTCAATGACCTTCACCACGTCCTGCGGCCCCACCAGGCTGAGCGTAAGCTGCAATCCCCCTGTGCCCCAGCCGCGAGCCAGCGGCATTTCCCGGCTAGCAAAGGGAACTTGATGGCCCGGTATGGCCAGGGCCTTGAGAACCTTGCGCCGAATTTCTCGCTTGGCCTCCAGATCCAGGTAGGCATAGCTATGCTTGGGTTTCAAGGGAGTCCTCCTTTTGGAAGTGGCTCATCCAGTTGCTGAGAAAGGTTACGTAGTGGGGTAGCTTGTAGTGGAGGGCAAAGCCGGAGGCCTCCACGGGATCCGTATGCACCAGGACAAACTCCTCGCTGCGAGCCGGATGGCTGGGGCGATCCATTTCCAAATCCAGCATGGCGCCAGCGATGGCCCGCCCCTCGTTCCAACCCAGGCTAGCGGCAAAGCCCAAGCGGTATCCTTTTTCTCCGTGTCCCACCACCTCAGTAAAGACCAGGCGGATCCGCCCCAGGCGAAAGCTTCCCCCCCGCACAGGATGAAAGGCGCGTACCTCGAGATAGCCCACGCCCAACTCGGCAACCGTTGGGTGGGTGTGGACGTTGTAGGCGCGCATGGCGCTGTAGGCCAGAGCCAGAAGTCCCCCCGTATCTCCCCTGGCCAAAGCTTGCAGGCGGTGGGCCCGCGGCGCTGGAAACAGCAGTGGCTGCCGCGTCAAGTCGGGAATCTCTTCCCCTGGAGCAGGGCTACTGGCTTGCTGCTCTGCCGTGGGATCTTCTTCCAGCAGACCTTGCTCCCTCAGCCAGCTGCGCACAGAAGGATAGTGCTGGGCAGCAGCCACGGCCGCCGGCTCTAGCGGGGGGCTTTCAGAAAAGCCCAAAAGACGCAGGCTGTAGTCTAGGGTGGGCCCCAAGACCTGGCCGCCGGGAATGCTCTTGAAAGCCGAGGAAAGCCGACGCACCAGCAGGAGATCTTCCTTTTTCTGCAGCTGGGCTTTCCCTAGGCGGGGGAGAGTAGTCCGGTGTGCTCTCAGAAGCAGCAGGGCCTCGTAGAGGTCCCCCCCTGTCTGCACAAGGGCAGTGGCCGCCAGCTCCGGAGCCCACAGCCCCGCCTCTGCCATCACATGATCCAGGAGATAGGGCAGCCCAGCCAGCTGCTTTGTCCGGCCTCGCCTGCTTTTGGCTTCTGCCGCTGACAACAGCTCGCGAAAAAGGGCCTCGGCATTGAGAATGGCCTCTTGGCTGCCCCGCGCTACGACATAGCCCATCCACCCACCTCCACGCTTCGGGGTAAGCCTACCACTTGGGGGCCGTCAGTTAACAGGATGTCCACTCCCAGCGGGTAGGCCAGGATCTGGGAGCGCAGCTGCCAAAACAGAGAGGGCAAGCCTACAGCCAACTGGATCTCCCCAGCTATGCCGGGCCCTCTGAGCAATACAGGGGATCCCCGGCCCAAGGGGGCCCCCAGGATAAGGGTCGCTCCCGCTTCAGGCTCAAGGTGGGTGCCTCTTTTGAGAGCCAAAAGGCTGTCTGGGCCAGCGGGCAAACTCTCCAGCTGCTCGGCAAAGACAAAGTCAGCAGCCTCCAAAGCCACGGGCCAGGGATCCTGCCCACGCAAATCCGACAGCAGCCAGCTTGGCGCCCAAACCCCTACATTGCCATCCACCAGCGTCAGCCCAATGAGGCGAAAGGCTTGGCGAAGGGAGCGAGCGGGAAAGCTCTCCAGACGGCCAGGGTAGCTCAACGCCCTAACCAACGCCCGGAAGACCTGCTGGCTTTGCTTTTCTGCCAGTCCCGGTGTGGGGCCGTAGGCTTTGGACATCCCCAGGCTCACAGAGTCTCCACCTCCAGGCGAGTTGCAGCTACCTTGCGCCAGAGGCGCTCGTCTTCTTCTTGAAGATCCTTCTGGGCCGCTAGCGCCAAAGCCTGGATCTTCTCCACAGCAATTCCCGCCTGCAGAGCGGCGTCTAGGTAGGCCAGGGCGCGCGCCAGACGCGGCTTTTCCCCCAGCACCATCCCGTATCCTTCTACTCCCTTTTTTGGAAAGCGCAGCCAGACCTCGTAGACCAGCACTTCTCCCACGTAGAAGGGCGTCCCCGTGCGGGAGTCCTCAAAGGGGAGCGCCAGCAGCCCTGCCCCTTCCCTGAGCTTTTGGCTGGATCCCAGAGCAGGCCTGACCTCCCGCGCCAAAGCCAGCACCTCCTTCTCGGGGGCCTCCTGCAACAGCTCTAGCATCTCTAGGGGCTGCATCCCAGCCTCCTAAATCAGGGTCTGGCGGATCCGCGCCGAAACTTTGTCAATTGTAAATACAGCCAGCAGAATCAGCAGAACAACCGTGGCCGCATCTTGAAAGCGAAAGGCTCGTATGGTCTGCATCAAATCAAACCCAATGCCCCCTGCCCCCACCAAGCCCAAGACCGTTGCCGAGCGCACGTTAGCCTCAAAAAGGTAGAGAGTGCTGGAGTAAAAGGCAGGAGCCACTTGCGGCCAGAAGCCATAGGCGATAACCAGGAAAGGGTGGGAACCTGTAGCCTCTACCGCCTCCACCTGCTTCATATCTACTGTCTCGATGGCCTCTGAGAGGAGCTTGCCTGCCACACCCGCCGTGTGCAGGGTCAAAGCTAGGATCCCTGGCAAGGGTCCTAGGCCAATTGCGGCCACAAAAACCAATGCCAAGACTAGTTCATTGAGCCCCCTGAGGACATCCATGAGCCCGCGCACAAGCAGGTAAACCGCAGGGGAACGCATGACATTTCTGGATCCCAGGAAGGCCAAGGGAACCGTGAGAAAAGTGGCCAGGAAGGTGCCCCAGAGGGCCATCATCAGGGTTTGCAACAGGGAGTAAAGGAAGTTGGGCAAGAAGTAAAAGCTGGGAGGAAAGAAGCGAGCCAAGAAGGCCGCACTCCTCCCCAAGCCAGCTAACAACTTTCCTGGCGAGATCTCGGCAGGCTCCGCCGTCAGCAAGAGAGCGAGAAAAACCCCCCCATACAGCACAACCGTGCTCAGCTCCCTGCGCTTAAGCTCTGCTGGCAGGGGGGGAAGTCTCCTAGAGTTGGCACTCAGGTTTCTTAAGAGCATCGTTGACCTTGCGGAAGGGATCGTAATCTGCGTCGCTAGCCGGCTCAAAGCCCTTCAGCCCACGAGCCTCCAGCCATTTCTGACCCTCCGGCGTGTTTTCGTACTCCAGATAGACCGTGCGCAAGGCCTCCTTGAGATCCTCTGGCAGATCTTTACGGTAGGCCCAGGGAGAGGAAGGAATGGGATCCGATCTCCAGATGACCTCAAAGTCCTCTATGCCTTTGATCTGCCCCTTGTTGGTGGCAATGCTGATCCCGGTATCCCAGGTTACACCAACGGGAATGGTTCCCTGAGCTATCCCCAAGATGACCGACTCGTGGGTGCCAGCAAAAGCCACCCGCTTGAAATACTCCTTGGGCTTGATTTTGGCCTCAAGACAGAAGTAGGCCATGGGCACCTTGAAGCCAGAGGTGCTCTCTGGGTCGACGAAAGCAAAATCTTTGCCCTTGGCGTCTTCTAGAGTTTTGATGCCACTGCCTTTCTTGGAAAGTATCAAGGAGTGATAAACGGTACCCGAGCGCAGCGAGTCCTCTTTCACGAACGCTTCAATGGGAGCGTTGGCCTTTTCAATGGCATCTACGTAGGAGCCAGGGCCGTAGAAAGCTACGTGAGTTTGGCCTTGTGCCTGGGAGACCATCACCGCCGTGTAGTCACCGGCCACAAACAGGCGGACGGGGATCCCCAGTTTTTGTTTGAGATAATCCAAAAAGGGAGCATAGCGAGCTTCGTAATCGGCAGCACTCTCCACCGGTACTTCAGCAATCACCAGCTCCTTGGGCCAGTTTTGCTTCTGAGCCAGCCCTGGAACCCAGCTGGAAATTCCCATGAGGAAGGCAGCAAGGAACAGAATTTTTCTTCTCCGCATAAGGTTTTCTCCTTTGCAGTTAACTTGCGGTTGAAGGTGGATCTTGTTAGACCATCAAGGTTGAGGAAAACCATTCGCTTGCCTCGTGGGTTTCCTTCTCCCCAAAGTAGAGCTCCCTTTCCTTTTCAGAGGTAAAATCGGAAAGCGGCCCATCGAAGAAAACCTGGCCCTCCTTGAAGGCAACGACTCGATCGGCGTAATGGCGCACCATTTCTAGGTGGTGCAGGGTAACCAGCAACGGAATCCCCTGGCGGCGCACCGCTCCCAGCAGCAGCTCCATAATTACCTTTGCATTTTTAGGATCCAAAGCCGAAATGGGCTCGTCGGCCAGAATCAGGGCTGGCTCCTGGATCAAGGCGCGAGCAATACCCACTCGCTGCTGCTGCCCCCCTGAGAGAGCGTCGGCCCTTTGCCAGGCATGCTCTAGCAACCCTACCTCTTCCAGCAGCTTTTCCGCCTTGGCCAAATCCTGAACAGAAAAGTGCTTGAAAAGACCCCGAATGGGACTCAGGTGAGGCAGACGCCCAACAAGAACGTTTTCCAGAACCGTCAGGCGCCCGATGAGTTGAAAGGTCTGGTAGACCATGGCCGTGCGCCTGCGCAGCTGTTGCAGGACATCCCTTTGGCCTTCATGGAGAGGAAGAGAATCAACCCAAACTTTTCCGCCGCTGAGCTTGACCATCCCTTTCAAAAGCCTAAGAAAGGTCGACTTTCCTGCTCCTGAAGGTCCGATCAAGGCCACAACCTGCGCTCCATCGCCAAATAGGTCAAGGTAAACCTCCCTTAGGGCAACCTTGTTTTTGAAGGCAACCCAAAGGTTCTCGACTTGGATGCGCATAAGCTACCTCACGGCGGGAAAACCGGTAACAAACTTAGCAGATTGGCCTGATACTGAAGTTAAAACCAAGTTAAGCTTTGCTGGCCTGGGCCGCAGGACTTCTCAATGGCTTCTCGAAACTGGCTTTGGCCTGGAGGGCGCTCTTGGAGGTACCCCTGGGAGAGCTTGCTCTGCTATCCTGCTAATAATCTCGATTGGTTTTCTGCCAAACCCTTATGGCTGCTGCTGTGATCTCGGGCCTCTCTTGGCAGTCCCCCAGAGCCCTTTCACCGGAGGAGATGGCTTGGTTAGGCAGCCTCACCTACAATGAACAGGGCCTGATCCCGGCCATTGTGCAGGACTACCTGGACGGAACAGTGCTGATGATGGCCTGGATGAACCGGGAGTCCCTGCAAAAAACTTTGGAAACAGGCCGCACCTGGTTCTGGAGCCGCTCGCGGCAGGCGCTGTGGCCCAAGGGGGAAACTTCTGGCCACGTCCAGTGGGTCAAACAAATCCGCTACGACTGCGACGGCGACGCCCTGGTCATCCTGGTGGAGCAGGTGGGGGATGCAGCGTGCCACACGGGGGCGCGGAGCTGTTTCTTTCGCCCTTTGCAAGGGGATCCCCTTCCAGCAGCCGATACCCTGTCGCAGGTGTTTGCCGTGGTCAAGGCCCGCCAGGCGGATCCCCGTCCCGATTCCTACACCAGCAGCTTGCTAGCCAAGGGGGAAAATGCCATTTTGAAGAAACTTGGCGAGGAGACGGCTGAGGTGGTGATGGCGGCTAAGGATCAAGACCGCGTGGCTTTGGCCCGTGAGATGGCCGACCTCTGGTACCACTGCCTCGTGGCCCTTGCTCACTATCAGGTAGATGTTAGGGATGTCTATCGCCAGCTCCAAGCCCGCCGTTCCGCCAAGTGAAAGGGCCATGTCCCCCGAAGGCGGTGCCCCTGATCTTCTGGATCCCTCCCTGGACAAAGCCCACCTGGATTTACAAGCCGCGCGCTGTGGCCAAGTGGATCTGGAAACCGATCGGGAGACCTTGGCCCGTTACCTGAGAGGCCATGCCCAGTGGATCCAGCGGTGCTTCAGGCCATTGCAGGTGGAAGCTTTGTCTGCCGAGACTTACAGGTTGCAGTTTTTCCGCATGGGCGGGCTGGGGTTTGAGCTGGAGCCCAGTTTTGGGGTCAAGATCTGGCCGGATAAAGATTACCGGTTTTGTCTGACCTCGATTGAGTTGCCCGGCGATGAAGGAATGCCTTACCGGGTCAGCTGCCAAGCCGATTTCCAGCTGGAGGAGCTACAGGGATCCCTGAAAGACCTGCCCACCACCCGTGTTCACTGGGCTCTTCATCTGGAGATCTGGCTGGCTTTGCCCAGGTTTTTGCAGGTTCTGCCCCGCAAGTTGGTTTATCGGGTGGCCCATCAAGTGGTGCAGCAGGTAACCCGGGGTATGAGTGACCGCCTCACCCACAATGTGTGCAGCGATTTCTATCGCTCTATTGGGTGTCCCGATCACCCCTATCGCTTAATTGCAGTGGAAGACAAAGCGTGATATCTTAGGTGCCAAGTAAGTTGCCGGTCAGCTTTCGAGTAGTGCTCCGGCAACCGGCGATGGAGTTCGCCGCAACCGCCTCACTTGGAATTTTTCTATAGAGGAAGAGGGTTCTAACCTCAAAAGCTGAGGCTGATGACTCCTGCACTTCTGGGCAAGTCCAGGGGGTAGGGGTCTTTGGCTTTGTTTGAGGCCCCACCCTGCGGACGCGATGGTGCTCCCACTCCTGACGCGGATGGCTTTTTCTCCCTGGGCTGCCCTTCAACACCCTGACGACAAGGAGATGAGGATCTGGTGATGCTGGGCAGTTGGCTGTGGATCTTGGTGATGGGCTTTTTTGTCGGCCAAATCGTGGGTCGGCTGGGGATGCCCCCCCTGCTGGGGATGATCCTCGTGGGGATCTTGCTGGGAGATGTCCTATCCCCGGAGGTGCTGGCAGCGGCGGGGGATCTGCGGGTGGTGGCGGTGATGATCATTTTGATGAAGGCGGGCCTGGGGCTGGATCGGGAGAAGCTGGCCCAGCAGGGATCCGTGGCGTTGCGGCTGGGGTTTTTGCCGGCAGCCTGCGAGGCGGTGGCGGTGGCCCTGTTGAGCACCTGGATCCTGGGGTTAGACTGGCCTACCGGTTTGCTGTTGGGCTGCGTGATTGGGGCGGAGTCGCCAGCCGTGATCGTGCCGGGGATGTTGCGCCTCAAAAGCCTGGGCTGGGGGGTGGCCAAGGGGATCCCGGATGCCATTTTGACCGGCAGCGCCCTTTCCGACGTACTGCTGTTGTTGGGGTTTAGCCTGCTGCTCAGCTTTTTGGGCCAAGGATCCGCCGCGAGCGTTCGCTTGGGAAGCCTGGAGCTGTCGCCGCTGCAGTGGCTGCCGTTCCAGGTGGGGATGGAGATCCTGCTGGGCGTGGCTGTAGGCTACCTGGGGGCGCGGGTTCTGGTGTCGCTGCTAACCCAACAAAACTGGACCCGCAACAGCGTCCAGGAAGCGCTGCTGGCTGCCTGTATGGCCCTGGGGCTGGTGCTGGCACCGCAGGTGTGGCCCTATTTTTCCGGCTATTTGGCGGTGATGGCCCTGGGGTTCTTTCTAATTGAGCTGGATGCCCCCTTGGCGCGGCGGCTGCGGGGTGGGTTCGATGCCCTCTGGACGGTGGCGGAGATCGTGTTGTTTGTGCTGTTGGGAGCGTCGCTGGATCTGGGGGTGCTGGGATCCGTGTTCTGGCCGGGCTTGCTGCTCTTAACCCTGAGCCTGCTGCTGGGGCGGGGCCTGGGTTGGTGGCTTTCCACCCTGGGGAGCAACTGGACCTGGCGGGAGCGGCTGTTTTTGCTGCCGGGCAACATGGCCAAGGCGACGGTGCAGGCGGCTATTGGCGGGATCCCTTTGGCCCAAGGGATCCCCGGTGGGGAGATCATTTTGGCCTTGGCGGCTTTGTCAATTCTGGTTACCGCTCCCCTGGGCGCTTGGCTGACCCAGGTTTGCGCCCCCCGGCTTTTGGAAAAAGGAGAGGTGGATCCCACCAAGGTAGGCAGCCAGGGCAAGGTGAGCTTTTTGGCAGCGGTGGACACCTCCCCTTTGGCCGAAGCCGTGCTGCGCAAGGTGGCCGATTTGGCGCGGCGGGTGGATGGGGAAGTGATTGTGTTGCATGTTACCGATAAGCCGCAGGGGAAAGGGGTAGAACTGTTGCGGCAACTCACCCAGCGTCTTTTGGCGGATATTCGCCACCAGTTTTGCTTGGCCTCGGGGCCCTTGGCAGAGACCATCGTAACCCTAGCTCAGGAGCGGCAGGTAACCGACATCGTCATGGGCAAGCGGGGCCACCGCGGCTGGGAGCAGGTTTTGGTGGGATCCACTTCCCAAGCGGTGTTGGAAACCAGCCCGATTCCGGTAATTTTGGTAGAGGAAGAGGACTTCAAGAGAAGCAGGATCCCTATCTCTGAGGGCAGAAAAAGCTAAGGATCCCACCTTTTCCGTAGGAAGTTCTGGGAACACAGTTCAAGGAGAATAGATGCGCTTGCAATCGGTGTGGGCTTACCTAAACCATGGCTTGGTCTCTCCCAGTTTGAGAGTTCCGTTTGCGGTTGCGTTGGGGGCTATTGGCGGATCCCTGAGTCGCTACTATCTATCCCTCTGGTTTGCGGAGCGATTTGGCCCTAGCTTTCCCTACGGAACCCTGTTCATCAACTTATCGGGTTGTGTGGTCATGGGTTGGTTCATGACCGTGGCTATGGAACGCCCTGAGATCTCACCGGAAATTCGCCTGCTGTTCGGGGTGGGATTCCTGGGTTCCTACACCACCTTTTCTACCTATGAACTGGATACCTTTAGCCTCTGGCAGCAACATCGCTTTGCTACTGGGCTTGTCTATTGGCTCGGTTCTTGCCTATTTGGAGCCTTGGCTATGGAGCTTGGGATCCTGTTGGCACGATTGTGGCGATAACGTTTAACGTAACCCCTATCAATCAGCAATCTATCCATCCAAAAGCCAGGTGCAGCAACTGGTCATTTTGGGCAATAACTTTTTTCTTAAAAGCACCGGGATCCCCACTAGTCAACCCCCTGGAATTTCTTATCTTAAGGAGCACTCTTCACCAAAGCAATATACAGTTTTTCCAGCGTTACTCACTACAGCCAATGCCAGCCAATCTCTTGCCTGACAAGGATCCCACTTCACTGTAGACCTTATGTGAAGCGGAAAAATCTGTAACCATGACAATCGCAACAGCCCAAAGACAAAAGGGATACAAGTATGCTAGGTTGTGTTGATCTTTCATTTGAGCCAAAAGAGAGCACTGACGAGATAGAGAAAACTCAAGAAGTTCCTGGCCAATTTGTCAAAACGAGAAAA
>NZ_JBSSDA010000013.1:0-90021 GCF_054060305.1 Thermostichus sp. OS-CIW-31
ATGCAGTTTTGCAGGACTTGCGAATGGACTGCTCTGTACTGCGGAAACAGGGCTTTCGTGCTCACCAAGTCCCGTTTCTGGGAGTAGAAATCGGGATTGTCTTTTAACTCAGGCAAGTGACAGATTAAGGGACAAGCATTGATGTCACAGCGATTGTGTTCCCACCACGCAAAGCGCTCTGCCAAGCGATAGTTATAGTGCTTCCGCAACAACTCTAGCTATTGCTCCATTAGAGCAACTTGGCTAGAGGTAGGGCGTAAGCGATATTGATAGGCAGTTCTCATGATGAGTTTATAAAAGTTCTCATGATGAGCGTATAAAATCCTGCTACGCCGGTCATAGCACCAGTAAGGACAAAGCATCGTGTCCTTGCCTCTCATCCCGACCCTCACCCTGGATAGTGGTGAGTGGATAGTGACTAGCCACTAGTCACTAACAGAGGGTGGGGCTTCCCGGCGGTCTAGCTAACTGCGACCAGGGCTTGATTAGCGCTCCTCCGCCAACCGCACCTGTACCGACTGGCCGTGGGCGGGCAACCCTTCCGCTTGTGTGAGAGCCTGAATGGCGCTGGCCACCTCCCGCAAAGCCGCTGAGCTGTATTGAATCAGACTGGAATGCTTTAGGAAAGTTTCCACCCCCAAAGCCGAGGCATAGCGGGCCGCACCGGCGGTGGGCAAGGTATGGTTGGGGCCAGCCAGGTAATCTCCTACCGCCTCCGGAGTATGGTGGCCCAAGAAAATGGCCCCCGCATGGCGAATGGGATCCAGCAAAGCCCAGGGATCTGCCACCTGCAGTTCCAAATGCTCTGGCGCAAACAGGTTGGACAAAGCCACCGCCGCCGTCAGATCCGACACCACCGCAATCAGCCCGTAATTCACCACCGACTTTTCCACCATCAGACGGTTGGGATGGGCCTCCATCTGGGTGGCCACCGCCTGCTGCACCTGCTGGGCCAGCTGGAGATCGGTGGTCAGAAGGATGGCCGCCGCCAAGGGATCGTGCTCGGCTTGGGCCAGCAAATCGGCAGCCACATAAAGGGGGTTGGCGCTCTCGTCGGCGATGATCAACACCTCCGATGGCCCGGCCAGCGAGTCGATCCCCACCGTGCCGTACACCAGCTTTTTGGCCAAAGTTACGTAGATGTTGCCGGGGCCGGTGATCACGTCCACCTTGGGGATGGTCTCGGTGCCGTAGGCCAAAGCCCCTATTGCCTGAGCCCCTCCAACGCGATAGATGGTGTGGATGCCTACTTCTTGGGCGGCCACCAAAATGGCCGGGCTAATCCCCTTGCCCCCGGAGCCGTCGGATCCCGGTGGCGTCACCATCACAATCTCGGGCACCCCTGCCACCTGGGCCGGGATGGCGTTCATCAACACCGTGCTGGGATAGGCGGCTCGCCCTCCCGGAATGTAGAGGCCGGCGCGATCCACAGGGCGGTATTGCTTGCCCAAGACGATCTCAGGGCCGGGAAAGCTTACCCAACTGCTGGGCACCCGCTGCCGGTGAAAAGCTTCAATGCGCTGCTTGGCCAGCCGTAAGGCTGAAAGCAATTGCGGAGACACCGCCTGGTAAGCCGCCTCCAGCTCGGCCCCAGACACCTTCAGTTCGGCAACGCTCAGCTCCACCTGGTCAAACTCAGCCGTATAGGCCAGCAGGGCACGATCCCCCTGACGGCGTACCGCTTGCAGGATCTCCCGCACGGTTGCTTCACGGTGCAGGTTCTGGTCAGCCTGAGTGCGCTCCGAGATCCGTCTGAGCTCGGCTTCAGCCTCGGCTAGCTGGGTGACGATTCTCAGCATAGCGACTCCTTCGCGTAGAGTGCCGCAACCCCATAGTAACGAGGGATCCGGCGGCATCGCGGTAGCAAAGCGGATCTTTCGCTGGGTCGGCTTGCGGCGACAAGAAGGGACATCCCCAGGCAGGGATCTTGTCTGCACCTGGCGCGATCCGGGTTGATCATGGTCATAGCTTAGCCTGGATTTTCCTCGACCAAGAGCCGGGTAGAGTTCGCCGATAGCCCTACTTAGGAAAAAGCCTGCCCCTTTTTCATAGGCCCAGTTCTGTCGATTTGATCAAGTTGCGAAAATCGTGGATTACCTCTTCACAGCGACGGAAAAAAGCCAGCACCCAATCCCGTAGCACCCTTTGCTGAGATTCGTCCAGTTCCTTGAGGGATCCCCGGTAGTGGATCTGGCCACTGCGCTCGATCTCGAACTGGTTCAGCCATTCTGCTTTGGATCCCTGGCGTTCCACCACTTCCTGCCGTGCTGCCTTCCAATAGTTGACGATCACCGCCTTGCCCAAATAGCCGGTTGTAATCTGGCAGAGACGGTTCAGAGATTGCACGAAGACATCCATCTCCATGCGCGGGCCCGCCGTAGGAGCGGAACTGGGCTGGGTAGCGTTCCGGCCTGCCTCCGCCTGGCTGGTAAATAGACGAAAGGTGGCCAAGCCCTTTGGCGTATCCTGCTGCAGCTCGGCTCGCAGGCGGTTCACGGCCAAGGTGTAAACCGGCATCACCAGCTCGTCATTCACCGCCACCAGCAGCGCCCATTCCGGCCCAAGGGGGTAAACGAAAACCCGCTGCTCGGCAAACTGAAAGTCAAAATAGTCAAGTCCTGGGGGCATGGTCTCCAAAACTTGAAACAGCCCTTCGGTAAGGGCTTGCTGCTGTCGGCTATCCAAATCCTGAAAAGAGCGGTAGAAGAAAGGGCGACTTGCCCGACTCAAGAGCGCCACCCCCATCACCCCACGGATGGACAAAAAACTGTCGAGCGTTTCCTTCTCCATGCCCACTCAACTTGGATAACACTCTTACTCTTATCCTGACTTAGATTGCCCGAGGGTGGGCGAGCACAACCAACCGAGAGCTGGATGCTCGATGTTTGGGATTGATGTTTGGGATTTAGGAAATGCACCGGGACAAAAACGCCTCGATCCGTCCCACCGCCTCCTCCAGACGGGATCCCTCGACCACCAAAGCAAAGCGGACATAGCCTTCCCCACTGGGGCCAAAGCCAGAACCGGGAGACAGGGCAACCCCTGTGGCTCTCACCAAGTCCAGACAAAACTGGGCAGAAGAGCCGCGATAAAACTCCGGCAGAGGCGCCCACAGATACATGGTGGCCTCCGGCAAGGGCACAGGCCAACCCATGCGGTGCAGAGCCGCCACGGCTATATCCCGTCGCTCGCGGTACACCTGCCGCCAGCGCTCCAAAAAACTATCGGGAACTGCCAAAGCCGCTGCTGCCCCCCGCAGAATGCCCTGGTACTGATGGAAGTCGATGGTGGATTTCACCCATCGCAGGGCTCGGATCAGCTCCCGGCTGCCAATGGCGTAGGCTACCCGGAATCCCCCCATGTGATAGGACTTGGAGAGAGAAAAAAACTCGATGGTGCGGGTTTTATCGGGATCCGCCTGCAGCGCGGAAGGGGCTACCTGGCCGTCGAAACGCCAGTCCACATAGGGAAAATCGTGGGCCAGAACGATGTCGTGCTGTTGACAGAATTGTAGGGTTTCCTGCCAAAACTCCGGGGTGACGGTGGCAGTGGTGGGGTTGTGGGGGTAGTTCAACACCAGCAGCCGCGCCTGCCGGCAGATTGCCTCCGGGATCCGATCCCAGCGGGGCAAGAAGCGGTTTTCCGCCCGCAGGGGCAGGTAGTAGGGGATCCCGCCCGCCAGATGGATCCCGCCCACGTGAGAGGGATAGGCCGGATCCGCAACCAAAGCAACATCGCCGGGGTTGAGCAGGGCCAGGGGCAAGAGGGCCGTTCCCTGCTGGGATCCGATCAACGGCAGCACCTCTGTTTCCGGATCGATCTCCAGGCCGAACTTGCCCCTGTACCACTTGGCGCAGGCAGACCGAAAGTCCGCCGTGTCGTGAAACAGCGTGTAGCCATAGGTAGAGGGATCCGACAGAGCCGATTGGATGGCCGCCAAGGAGTCTGAAGGTGGGGGCAGATCGGAGGATCCCAGAGACAGATCGATCACATCCAGGCCAGAGCGACGAGCCTCTCGCTTGGCTCGATCCATTTGGTCAAACACATTGCCGCCGAGGGGCTGAAGTCGCTGGGCGAGGGGAATCAACATGCAGAAACTCTTGCAAAGCAGGGGGGTCTATCCTAGCTTGAGGATCCCCTCAGGGATTGTCGCCAGAAGTGGGGGAAGAGGGTGAGGTTGGGCGCGTGCTGGCTGCCGGCCCCCGGTCGAAAATCTCGATGTGCCACTGCCCTTGGCCGTTGCTCTCGAAGGCGATAAACCGGCCATCGCCGCTGATGGTGGGGTTGCGCACATCTCCCGGCACCCGGCTGCTGATGTTTTCTATCCTGCGAGTTTCCCGGTCGTAGAGAAAAATCTCAGACTTGCCCAGAGCATTGGACACGTAGACGATGTAGCGGCCATCAGCGCTGATGTCGGGCGAGGTAGCCGCCACGTCGCTGGAGTTGAGGCCGGGCAGATCCACCAAGCGACGTTCCACCGTGTCGTAGAGAAAAATATCCTGGCTGCCGCTGCGGGCCGAGGAAAACACCAGGTAGCGGCCATCTCCGTTGAAAGCAGGCTCCCCATCGGGGAAGATGCTGTTGAGGCCACTGTTGGTCAGGCTGGGACGCGGGGTGCGAAAACCTGCGGGGCTGCAGCCCAACAGCACCAAGCTCAATCCGGCCAGGCCCAGCTTTCTCGCCCACCGGGCCGCGCCAAACAGGATCCGGCCATCGGTCAGCATGGCATCGCCTCTCCAACCCACTCTTCCCATCATACCCGGTTGACAAACTCGGCTCCGGCTAGGGCTCCACCTTGACACCCTTCCAGAAGGCCACATAGCCCCGGATGTTGGCCGCAGCGGGTTTGGGATCCGGGTAGTACCAGGCGGCATCTTTGTTCTCCTGGCCGTTGACCACGAGGGTGTAGTAGCTGGCCTCCCCCTTCCAGGGGCAGGTGGTGTGGGTAGAGCTGGGCTGGAAGTATTCCCGGCGCAGAGATTCCGGCGGAAAATAGATGTTGCCTTCTACGGTTTCGTAGCGGTCTGTCTCCGCCACCACTACCCCATTCCAGATAGCCCTGGGCATGGAAAACCTCCTCTTGCCAAGTTTTGGATATCAGATTTTTGAGTTGCGGATCCCGGCGGCTGAGGCCGCCTTGCTTTGAGCTTAACTCTTCCCTTCCTCTTATGATCGTCTTGTATTGTCCCTTGTATTGTCCGATGAGAAGCTCTCTGTCCGGTGGGGAAGCCTGCCGATCCCGAGAGCAAAGTGGAGCATGACTCTAGTCAATAATAAGCTCAACTATACTGAAAATAATGTATAATATGTTCAGCACGGATTACTACCAGTTGATCTTTCTGTTTACTTTCGAGTCTGCCAACATGGTAGCCAAAGCAAAGCAGAAAATTGGTAGTAAGACGACACGGAAACTGCGCTTTGGGTATTCTACTCAAAGCTTTGCGGGATACCGCCATTCTGGTTGGAAACAAACAGAATGCTATCGCTGCATAGTTGAACAGTGATGTTCAGCAGTGTTCAGCGTAAATGTATCAGTCTTTTAAGGGCTGCTTCCTACCGCTATTGAGCGCTACGGCTATGGCTCGCCGCAACACCCTACAAGATGACCTCAACTACCAACAAGCCAAGCGCAGCCTGCGCCAGTGGGTGGCCCAACTGGATCTGCGCCCCCAAGAGGTCGCGGGCTTAGAAGGGGAGTTGGAGAGCTTGCAAGCGCTCTTGGACAAGCTGGAAACCGAGGTCATCCACATCGCCGCCTTTGGTCTGGTGGGGCGAGGCAAGTCTTCCCTGCTCAATGCCCTGCTGGGCGAGCCAGTCTTTGAGACGGGGCCCACCCATGGCATCACCCGTACCCAGCAAGCGGCAACTTGGAACATCAGCTGGGAAACCCGCCCCCAGTCCTCCTTCTCTGGCACATCCCTGCAGGGATCCCGCCTTCCCCCTGCATCCATTCAATCGGTGCAGGTTGCCCATTGGCAGGGATCCCGTCTGGAGCTGATCGACACTCCCGGCCTGGATGAAGTAGACGGCGAAGAGCGGGCGCGGCTGGCCCGAGAAGTGGCGCAGCGGGCGGATTTGATCCTGTTTGTCGTCTGCGGGGATCTGACGCGGGTGGAGTTTGAGGCCCTGGCCACCCTGCGGGAGGCGGGCAAGCCTATGCTGCTGGTGTTCAACAAGATCGACCAGTACCCAGAGGCAGATCGCCAGGCCATTTACGACAAGATCCGCAACGAACGGGTGCGGCAGCTCCTTTCCCCCGACGAGATCGTCATGGTGGCGGCCTCCCCTCGCGTACCCCGCCTGGTGCAAAGGCCGGATGGGAGCTTTGCTGCCCAAATGGAAGTGGGATCCCCGCAGGTGGACGAGCTGCGCCAGAAAATCCTGGAAGTCCTGCATCGGGAGGGGCGTTCGCTGCTGGCCTTGAATGCCCTCCTGTTTGCCGATCGGGTTAACCAGCAGGTAATTGAGCGCAAGCTGCAAACCCGTGCCCAGCAAGCCCAAGACCTCATCGCCTCAGCCGCCCGCACCAAAGCGCTGGCGGTTGCCCTCAACCCCATCACTCTGCTCGATACCTTGGGAGGGCTGGCCATCGATGTCACCCTGATCCTGCGCCTGTCCCGCCTGTACGGCTGGCCCATGAGCACTGCGGGAGCCACACAACTGCTGCAGAAGATCGTCCTCAGCATGCTCAGCCTGGGCGCCGGCGAGTGGGTGGCGCTGTTGGGCCTGGGATCCCTGAAAACCTTGCTGGGGGGATTCTCTCTGGGAGCCTACGGTTCCGTGGCCCTGACGCAGGCGGTGTTGGCCGGGTTTTCCTGCTATGCCATCGGCGAGTCCGCCCGCCGCTACCTGGCCCAGGGAGCCAGTTGGGGGCCAGAGGGGCCCAAAGCCGCCATAGCCCAGATTTTGGCCGATTTGGACGAAGCCTCGATTACCGCCCGCCTGCGAGAGGAAATCCGCCACAAAATCGGATTTGCTTTCTCCTGAACCTCTACAATCGCCTCTACCATCAGAGAGCCGAGCCGCATCGTTCGCATGACCTACTGCCTTGGCATCATCACCCGCTTTGGCTTGGTGATGGCGGCAGATTCCCGCACCAACGCCGGGGTGGACTACGTCTCCACCTACCAAAAGCTGTTCGATTTTTCCGTGCCCGAAGAGCGGGTGATCTTGATCTGCACCTCCGGCAACCTGTCCATCACCCAGGGCGTTTTGACCGAAGTGCAGCGGGATCTGCGCCAACCGGAAAGTTCCAATCTCCACACCTTCCCCCATCTCTACGACGTGGCCCGCTACCTGGGATCCAAAATTCGTTACATCCAGGAGCAAGACCGACCCTGGCTGGAAAAGGACGGTATCGACGCCCAGTGCAGCCTGTTGTTGGGGGGACAGATCCGAGGCGAGGAGCCGGCCCTCTTTTTGATCTACAGCCAGGGCAACTGCATCCAGGCCACCCCGGAAACCCCTTTTTTGCAGGTGGGGGAAACCAAATACGGCAAGCCAATCTTGGATCGCACCCTCTCCTACGAAACCTCGCTAGCAGATGCGGCCAAATGCGCTCTCCTCTCCATCGACTCCACCATGAAATCCAACATCTCCGTCGGCCCCCCCATCGATTTGGTGATGGTGCAAGCGGATCAGTTCAAGGTCACCCACCGTCTGCGCCTGCGCACCGGGGATCCCTACCTGGCCAAGATGCGCAAACTGTGGGAGAGCGCCCTCAAACAAGCCTTCGACCAAATGCCCCCCATCGAGTGGGACTACTCGGATCCAGCTGATCGGGAAGAGCTGCTCGACTGAGAAGAGGAGATTGGTAGGATAGGGGTTAATCCATCTCTGCCCAACCCCTGCCATGTCAGCCCACACCTTTCAAGACTTGATCTTTCGCCTGCAACAGTTTTGGGGGGAGCAGGGCTGCTTGATCCTACAACCCTACGACCTGGAAAAAGGCGCCGGCACCATGAGCCCCCACACGTTTTTGCGCGCCTTGGGGCCGGATCCCTGGCGAGTGGCCTATGTCGAACCCTGTCGCCGCCCCACCGATGGACGCTACGGTCAAAACCCCAATCGCCTGCAGCACTATTTTCAATACCAAGTGTTGATCAAGCCCTCCCCCGATGACATTCAAGATGTGTACCTAAATAGCCTGCAAGCTTTGGGCGTGAACCCGGCAGAACACGATGTTCGCTTTGTGGAAGATGACTGGGAATCTCCCACCTTGGGGGCTTGGGGCGTGGGCTGGGAAGTGTGGCTGGACGGCATGGAAGTAACCCAGTTCACCTACTTTCAGCAGGTGGGCGGACAAGATTGTCGCCCGGTTTCTGTAGAAATTACCTATGGGCTAGAGCGCCTGGCCATGTATCTGCAGGGGGTGGATTCGGTTTTCGATCTCTGCTGGAATGAGCATCCTTCTCTGGGACGGATTACCTATGGACAAATCTATTTCCAAAATGAGGTCGAGCAATCTTATTACAACTTCGAGTATTCCGATCCGGAGATGCTACTGGAATTGTTCCGGCTCTACGAAGCCGAGGCCAAGCGTTTGATCGAAACCACCCAACAGAAACTGCAGAAACAGGTGTTGCCGGATCGGTTGGCCGTGTCTCTGCTCCTGCCCGCCTACGACTATGTGCTCAAGTGCTCCCACACCTTTAACCTGCTCGACGCTCGTGGTGTCATTGCTGTAGCCGAGCGCACCCTCTACATTGGGCGCATCCGTAACCTGGCTCGACAATTGGCGGAGCTGTACGTTAGCCAAGCCGATCGACCGGGATCCAGCTATGCCCTGCGGCAACCGGAACCCGCTTTGGTTTACAGGGGTGCCTCTCCCCAAAGTTAATTCTTGAGAAAGGGATCCCACCTTTGGCTATGATGAGAGATTGGTGTCAGCAAGGTGCTGGCTGCCCAAATGGCTCTTGTGGAAAGTCAGTGACCTCGTTTTCATCCTCTTTTTCTGACCAGTTCACCTTACTTTTTTCGGAAAAGCTTTATGTTTTACCATCATCCCGTCACTCGGGTTTCCATCTTTATTGATGGCAATAATATGTTTTATGCTCAACAGAAAAATGGCTGGTTTTTTGACCCACGCCGGGTGCTGGATTATTTTGTTAGATCACAGCCGAATGTTGAGTTGGTCAACGCCTTTTGGTACACCGGCATCAAGGATCCCCATGATCAGAGGGCTTTTCGAGACGCTCTGATCAGCATGGGCTTCACCGTGCGCACCAAGATCCTCAAAGAATATCGAGATGAAGACTCCGGTCGGTACTCCCAAAAAGCAAATCTGGATATCGAAATAGTAATCGATATGTTCAACACCGTTGGCCAGTACGATAGGATCATTCTATTTAGCGGCGATGGAGATTTTGAGCGGGCCGTCGAGCTGTTGCGTTCCAAAAACACGCTGATTACAGTTGTCTCCACCGAAGGGATGATCGCCCGCGAGCTGCGCAACGCCACCGACCGCTACATCGACCTCAATGACATTCGCCCCTACATTGAGAAGTTAGACAAGTAGTGCTTTGGGCAGGGTTCTGGACTGCTTCCTCTGCCGTCGGGTCAGACCCATAGCCTCCTGGCGAGCTGGCGACAACACCGCCTAAGTTCGTTCTGGCTTTTTCCATCTTCACGGATCCCATCCCTGCCACACAAGCGGCACGTCTGTTGTACCGGCTCTAGTCAGCGCTGCCGGAAAGGAGCTGTCCCGGCCAATTCCAGTAGGGTGCTCTGGTGTCCGGCAGAAGGGCTGTGTCTTCTCCCCTTGGCAGCCAACTTCTGGGCAACCTCAGTTCAGGCAGGGGAGCAGAGAGGCTAGCATTGTAAAAAATCTTTGCCCTGATCAGGTTTTTATGACCGGCGTTCCTGTCTCCCGTATTCGCAACTTTTCCATCATCGCCCACATCGACCACGGCAAATCCACCCTCGCCGATCGCCTTCTGCAGGAAACGGGCACCGTTTCAGCCCGCGAGATGAGGCCACAACTGCTGGACAGCATGGAACTGGAGCGGGAACGGGGCATTACCATCAAGCTGCAAGCGGCCCGCATGAACTACCGTGCCCAAGACGGCCAAGATTATGTTTTGAACCTGATCGACACGCCGGGGCATGTGGACTTCACCTACGAAGTCTCCCGCTCCCTGGCCGCCTGTGAAGGGGCGCTGCTGGTGGTGGATGCCTCTCAAGGGGTGGAGGCCCAAACCCTGGCCAACGTCTACCTGGCCCTGGAGAACAACCTGGAAATTATTCCGGTGATCAACAAAATCGACCTGCCGGGGGCCGAGCCGGAGCGGGTCATTGCCGAGATTGAGCAGGTGATCGGCCTTGATTGCAGCGGGGCAATCCTCGCCTCTGCCAAGGTGGGTATTGGCATTCAAGAGATTCTGGAGGCCATTGTGCAGCGGGTGCCGCCCCCACGGGATACGGTGGCGGAGCCCCTGCGGGCCTTGATTTTCGATAGCTACTACGACGCCTATCGCGGCGTGATCGTCTATGTGCGCATCATGGACGGGGAGGTGAAAACGGGGGACAAGATTTGCTTTATGGCCTCTGGCCGAGAATACGAGATTACCGAGCTGGGGGTGATGCGTCCCAACCAAGAGCCGGTGGATGCCCTACATGCGGGCGAGGTGGGCTACATGGCCGCCGCCATCAAGAGCGTGGAACACGCCCGGGTTGGGGATACCATCACACTGGTGAATCGCAAAGCTCCTGAGCCCCTGCCCGGCTACAAAGAAGCCAAGCCGATGGTGTTTTGTGGCCTGTTCCCCAGCAGCTCCGATCAGTACGCCGAACTCAAAGAGGCTCTGGAAAAGCTCAAGCTCAACGATGCTGCCCTGTACTTTGAGCCAGAAATTTCCAGCGCCATGGGCTTCGGCTTCCGCTGTGGTTTTCTGGGCCTGCTGCACATGGAGGTGGTTCAGGAACGCCTAGAGCGGGAGTACAATCTCGATCTGGTGATCACAGCTCCGACGGTGGTGTACCAAGTTACCCTCAACAACGGCTCTGTGATTCGGGTGGACAATCCCAGCAAGCTGCCTCCCCCCAACGAGCGCACCAGCATTGAGGAGCCGATTGTCAGGGTAGAGGTGATTCTTCCTGAGGAATTTGTCGGTACCGTGATGGAGCTGTGTGAGACCAAACGCGGCACTTTTAAAGACATGAAATATCTGGCGCAGGGTCGGACTACGCTGGTGTATGAGCTGCCTCTGGCGGAAGTGGTCACCGACTTTTTCGACCAATTGAAATCACGCACTCGTGGTTATGCCAGCATGGACTACCAAATGATTGGCTATCGCGCCGATGATTTGGTGCGTTTGGACATTTTGATCAACGGCGATGTGGTGGATTCTCTATCCACGATTGTGCATCGGGACAAAGCTTTTTATGTAGGCCGTTCCCTAGTTGCCAAGTTACGAGAGCTGATCCCACGCCATCAATTTGAAGTGCCCATTCAGGCAGCAATTGGCTCTAAGGTGATTGCTCGTGAAACCATACCAGCCCTGCGCAAAAACGTCTTGGCCAAATGCTACGGAGGAGATGTGACCCGCAAACGCAAGCTTTTGGAAAAACAAAAAGAGGGGAAAAAACGCATGAAGGCGGTGGGAACAGTGGATGTGCCCCAAGAAGCGTTTATGGCCGTGCTGAAGCTGCAGAATGACTAGGGCGATGGGCACTCAACTGGGGCGGGAAGAGGTGTTGGCCTGGCTACAGGAGCGGGTGTCTCCTCCTCGCCTCCGCCATATCTTGGGGGTAGAGGGGATGGCCCGACAGCTGGCGGCCCACTACGGGCTGGATGAGCAGAAAGCTGCTTGGGCAGGGCTGATGCACGACTTGGCCAAGGCTTTCCCGCCGGAGCAACTGTTGCAAAGGGTGGCTCAGGAACGGGAGCTGGATGAAATTGAGCGGGCCGAACCTCACATCCTGCACGCTGAGGTGGGATCCCTGGTGGCGCGGGAGCAGTTTCAGGTACAGGATCCGGAGATTTTGGCGGCCATTGCCAACCACACGCTAGGGCAGCCCGGCATGGATCCGCTCAGTTGCGTGGTTTTCGTGGCCGATGCCCTGGAGCCGAATCGGGGCAACAGCCCAGAATTGGAGCGGTTGCGGCAGATGGCTTTTGTAGATTTGTCTAAAACCGTAGTGGGAGTATGTGACTTGAGCCTAAAATTTTTGCTAGACCGGAATCAGGTGGTTCATCCGCGCACACTCATGACTCGGAATCATTTTTTGTTACATCCTTTAGAAAAAGCGGTGTCCTAGGTTAACTCAGTCGTTTCAGGAGGGTTTTAGTTGCTACATCTCATGCCTGCCCCTGCTGGGGATCCCATCTATTGCATGGCGCTGAGTGCAGCTCGCGCGGCAGAAGAGAAAAAAGGTGGCGATATCGTTCTGCTGGATGTATCCCAAGTCTCCACTTTGGCAGATTACTTTCTTCTGGTCAGCGGCTACTCGCTTACGCAAGTCCGCGCCATTGCCCGAGCAATTGAGGAAAAGGTTTGGGACGAGTGGAAACAAACTCCGCGCCGCATCGAAGGGCAGGAATCGGCCTCCTGGATACTGATCGACTATGCCGATCTCATTGTCCATGTGATTATGCAACAGGAAAGGGACTACTATGACCTAGAGTCTTTCTGGATCCAGGCTCAGCGAGTCGATCTGCCCATAGCAGGCTAAATCTATTTGTTTTGGATCCCTGGATTTGGCAGTTCTTCAGGTCTTGGAGCCAAGGGAAGAGTTGCTCTTTACAACTCTTTAACTGACTTCCAGGGCCTCCTTGACAGACAGAAGTTTTAGTCAATTGTCAAGAAATATGTAAGTTTCTTAATATTCCCGCAATTTCTTACACAGTCACGTGTTAGGGTAGTGAATGAAAATAGCTGAGTAAGATCTTCCTGCCTTTTGCAGTCGAGTTTCTATAGTCTTTGTTAAACGCTCTACCTTGTTTCTCTTGAACGCTGATAATTCTTCGTTGGTACTGAATACCAGCAAAAAGATTTTCCAGCTGCTGATGGCTCCTATTGGCTGCTTTCAGCGGCAAGTGGAAAGGCAAACGAGGCGAATAGAGGAGGCAAGGATTGGCTGCACAAGAGGATCTTACGAACGAAACCGCAACTTCTTCCCGACGGCAGACTTAACTGCAACCGGCTTAAATGGTCGGCCTGTAGGCAAAATCCGGTGCCAAAAGCAGCGGAGGAAGATGGGGAAGCAGCGTTTTTTGTTTAATGTCTGTTTTTAAGAGCGACAGGGATTTTTAGGAGGGACATTCATCATGGAAAAGATGTTGGTTAATATCGTCGAGTACCTGGCATTGGGAGAACTGGAAACTATCCTCTCCACTGAGCACCCCCATCAACAGGTGTTTTATGACGCTAGGGAGCGGGAAGCGATGATGCAGCAGATCCTAAACCGGGTCCCCGCCATCTACATGTGGCTGGCTGCCGATGAGTGTCCCAGCCGCGATCAACTTAATTCCTCTGAGCTGGAATTGCTGCGGTCGGTAGTGCGGGATGTGGTCAATCAAAAACTCCAACAAGCCTCTTTTGGCCTTGACCCCTATGCGGGATCCATGTCAGAGGTCTTCTACGGATAGAGGGGGCGGGCTTAAGCTACACTGCAAAGGCGTTGCCTTAGCTTGTTGCCTCTGCCCATGTTGCCTGTTTACTATTCTGATATTTTCCTCAGCCACGATACCGGGCCATTTCACCCCGAGCGTCCGGCTCGCTTGCAGTCCATTGTTAAGGCGCTGCGTGGTGCCCCTTTTGCCAACCAGTTGGAATGGCGGGATCCCCCCTTGGCGGAGCTGGCAGAGCTGGAGCGAGTACACTCGCGTCGGCACATCCAACAGGTGGCTGAGTTGGCAACAGCAGGTGGGGGACACATTGATGCCGACACTGCTCTCTCGGAGAGAAGTTTTGAAGCGGCGCGCCTGGCTGTGGGGGCTTGGGTGGCCGGCTCTGCTTCGGTTTTGACCACCGCTCAGCCAGCGCTGGTGCTGTGCCGTCCACCTGGGCATCACGCAGAGCCAGAACGGGCAATGGGGTTTTGTTTATTCAGCAACGCAGCCATTGCGGCGCTGTGGGCGCTGGATCAGCCGGGGGTGAAGCGGGTGGCGATTTTCGATTGGGATGTTCACCACGGCAACGGCACGCAGGCGGTGGTGGAGCGCTATCCCCAACTGGCCTATGCCTCCATCCATCAGTTTCCCCTCTACCCCGGCACCGGCTCCGCTCGCGAAACGGGGATCCACGGCAACCTCTGCAACGTGCCTTTGCCTGCCGGCTCGGATTGGTTGGCCTACAAAAAGGCCCTCGACGAGAAGATCTTGCCGTTCTTGCAAGCGTTCCAGCCGGATTTGCTGCTGGTGAGCGCCGGCTTCGACTGTGCCAAAGGGGATCCCCTGGCCGGTATGCAGCTAGAGCCGGAAGCCTTTGGCTGCATGGCCCGCCTTTGCCTGGAGCAGGTGACCCGCAAAACCCTCTTCGGCTTGGAAGGCGGCTATAACCTGGACAACCTGGCGCGCGGCTGGCTGAGCCTGGCCCAAGCTTGCCTGGAGAGTTAACCTTTCCACTTCACCTTGGGTAAAATCTGCCGCACATTCACCCGATCCTTGTACTTGAGAGCAAAGTTGAGCAGCGAATCCAAGAGGGAATCGGACAGATAGTGGGGCTGGAGGCCCAGGTCTAGGAGCTTGGTGTTTTTGGCGTTGTAGTAGTGCTCTTCCAGCTCGACGCGGGGGTTCTCCAGGTGGTTGATTTCCACCTTCAGGCCCATGGTGGCTCCCGCCTTTTGCACCAGCAACGCCAGTTGCTCAACACTAAATTGCTCTGTGAACTGGTTCATCACCCGGAATTGGCCCGGCTCGGCAGGGTGAGCAATGGCCAGCTCCACGCAGCGCACCGTGTCGCGGATATCCAGGAAACCGCGGGTCTGGCCGCCCTTGCCATACACTGTCAGCGGATGGCCCACGGCCGCTTGAATGCAGAAGCGGTTCAGAGCTGTGCCGAATACGCCATCGTAATCGAGACGGTTGATCAGCACCTCGTCCATGCCGGTTTCTTCTGTGAGCACGCCGTATACCACCCCTTGGTTGAGGTCGGTGGCCCGCAGGCCCCAGACGCGGCAGGCGAAGTGGATGTTGTGGCTGTCGTGTACTTTGGAGAGGTGATACATGGATCCCGGCTGCTTGGGGTAGGGCAGGGTATCCTTGCGGCCATTGTGCTCGATGGTGATGTACCCCTCCTCGATGTCGATGTTGGGGGTGCCGTACTCGCCCATGGTGCCCAGCTTCACCAGGTGGCAATCGGGAAATTCCTCCTTGATGGCGTAGAGGATGTTCAAGGTGCCCACCACGTTGTTCACCTGGGTCATCACCGCATGCTCGCGGCTGATCATCGAGTAAGGGGCAGAGCGCTGCTCGCCAAAGTGAACAATGGCCTCCGGCGGGAAGCGGCGCATGCAGGAGATCAGGGCTTCGTAGTTGGTAACGTCGCAGACAAAGATGGGAATGTCCTTGCCGGTTAGCCCCTTCCAGCGATCCACCCGTTGCTCTAGCTGGGCAATGGGGGTCAGGGTAGAAACCCCCAGTTGCAGATCCCAGAGGCGGCGGACGTAGGAATCGAGAATGGCCACCTCATAACCCCTGTTGGATAGGTGCAGGGCCGTCGCCCAGCCACAGTATCCGTCACCACCAATAACCAGGACTTTCATCAGGGAAGCAAAATTCGGCTGCTCACGAATCTACCAAGTTATGGCACCAAAGACAAACTCTCCTGGGATCCCTTCGGGGTGCTGGATAGCCCCTTATTCGATGCGAGGCGGGTTGTCCAGGGTATAAACCGTGGTCTCGGCGGCAATGGCGCGGCGCAGGTGAGCTGGGACTTGGTAGAGGCCCAGAAGGGTGATGCCATCGATGAATTGCAGTGCCCCTCGCTCGGGATCCAACTGTTGGCTCAGAATCTGGTCGATCTGCTCCGGTTCTGGCCTGGGGGAGATGGGATCCTGAGCTGCCAGGGCAAAACCCAGTGGGCCACCGTAGGTGGGGGCATAGATGGCGTAGGGCTGCACGGCGGCAAACACCGTTTTCAGGGTGCGAACAATGCGGGTGTGTTGATGAAGCTCAACCGGCCCCGTCGGCCCGGCTTGGATGGTGAAAGCCCCATCTGGCTGCAACTTGGAGCGGATCTGGCGGAAAAACTCCTGGGTGAAGAGGCGGTAGGCAGGGCCGGACTCAATGGGATCGGAAAGATCGGAAAGGATCACATCCCAAATGGGGCCTGTTTCCTGGAGAAAATCCAAGGCATCGGCAATCACCACCTCCACCCGCGGATCTTCAAAGGATCCCTGGTGCATTTCCGGCAGGTGCTCTCGGCAGGCTGCCACCACCTCCCCATCGATGTCCACCATCACCACCTGCTCCACCGAGCGCCAACGCAGCACCTCCCGCAGCGTTGCCCCTTCTGCCCCCCCCAACACCAGTACCCGCCGGGGGATCCCGCCCGCTTGGACAACCTGCACCATAGCCGGATGAACCAAAGCCTCGTGGTACAGAAACTCATCCACGGTAGTGGATTGCCAATGCCCATCCAGCATCAGACCCTTGCCGAAGGCCCCTGTCTCGGCGATCAGCATCTCCTGGAAAGGGGTTTTTCGGTAGGCCAAGATGCGCGTGACGGCACGGGCGGTGTAGTCCCAAGGGGTAAAGTACTCCTGAACCCAGAAGAAACTTCTCGGGCTGCTCATAAGCACCTCGCTACAGCTTTTTCCAGCAACATAGACTGACCTCTGGGGTGAATCGGATCCCACCCAGCCTACAGATGGCCCCCATGACAGTTTGGAAAAAGCTGCGATTGGCGAAGATCTCAGTGCCTTCGTCGGGTCGCTTCACAGGTGAGCACCTCAGCCGAGTCTGGGGCCTCTTCCAGGAGTGTCGGTTGCGTTGTGCGGCGGGGCACCTTGCGCAGGGAATATCGTCGCGCTTGAAACACGTCGATCAGATATTCACAGGCCGCTTCCGGTCGGGTGTGGCGACCACAGGTGAACACATCCACCGCCGCGTAGCCCGCTTCGGGCCAGGTGTGAATGGAGATGTGGGATTCCCCCAAAAGAGCGAGGGCTGTAATCCCCTGTGGCTCAAATGGATGGCACAGCTCTCCCAAAAAGGTGGAGTTGGAGCGTCTGGCTGCCTCTCGCAAAGCCTGTTGCACCAGAGAGGCATCATCCAAAAGTTTGGCCGGGCAGTCGTAAAGCTCCAGGATACAGTGGATCCCGATCAGAGCTGGAGACCTATCCCCTAATTGGCCAGATAGTGTGTGCAGCATACTATCCCCTAATTGGCCAGATAGAACTGATTAGAACCAGAGGCTGCACAGAAAGCGCAGCTTTACCATTATCTCACAATTGACATACTCCCCTGCCTAAAGGCAGGGGATTCTGGTTCCTGGTTCTGCGACAGCACTTACCGTGTCAGGTTGCCCCTCCACAGCAGCGGTGCTCATCGCGGCAGCGGGCCGTAGGCCTTTCTCCCCAGGCGTTCCCCCTTTCGGGGCGGTTCCCTTTTGCCCAAAGGTACCGTTGTTCCACTCCTCACCCAACAACTCCAACCCTTTGCGCAGGATGTTGATGGCCGCATTCTCATCCCGGCAAAGTACCACCCCACACTGCGGGCATTGATGGGTGCGACTGGACAGCGTCTTCTTCACCCGGTGGCCACACCGAGAACAGTCCTGACTGGTGTACTGGGGCGGCACGGCCACCACCACCTTGTTGAAGACCTTCCCGTAGGAGTCCAGCCACCCGGTGAATAAACTCCACCCGGCATCGTGAATAGTGCTCCGCACCGCTTACGCGAGCGACTTGGCCAAGTGGTGATTCCGCACCAAGTTGCGCACCTGCAAGTCCTCATACGCCACGATGTCGCTAGACAAAGCGCTCCGCGCCGCCGTAGGCGAGCACCACGCACCGGGCCAACTTGATGACCCAGTCTCTACGCTGGCGTTGGACTTTGAGATGCACCTTGCCCAGTCGCTTCCTCTGCTGGTGGTAGTTCTTGGATTGGGGTTTGGCCCCTCTCCGAAACTTCCGACTTAACCTGCGTTGCTCTCGCTTTAACCTCCTTTCGGCACGACGCAAAAACTGGGGGCACTCTACCTTGTGGCCGTGGCTGTCGGTGTAGAAGTGCATCAAGCCCACATCCAGCCCCACCGCCTCGCCGGTGTAGCCCACCTTCTCCCGACGCTCCACGTCCAGGCAGAACTGGGCGTAGTAGCCATCGGCTCTCCGCACTACCCGCACCCGATTGATTTTCAGGGTGAGGATGTCCCGCCGCGCCTCGCCGTTGCAGTACAGGGCAAAGGTGCCTGCCTGGAAGCTGTCCGTGAAGGTGATGGACATTCCATCTTGGGAGAGCTTCCAGCCGGAGATTTTGTACTCCACGGAGCGACACCGTTTCTGGAACTTGGGATAGCCCTTCCGGGCTGCTTTCTCCTTGCAGCGGCGGTAGAAGTTGGAGATGGCAAACCAGGCTCGCTCCGCACTGGCTTGCCGGGCAGAGGAGTTCAGCTTCTGGGCGAAGGGGAACTCTCTGGCCAAGTCCTTGCAGAGGGAGTACAACGTGGCCCTGTTCACCCCCTGATGATCCATCCAGTGGCGCAGGCACTTGTTGCGCACGAACTGGGCAGTCCGAATGGCCTCATCCAGGGCTTGGTACTGCTGGGCTGTGCCGTTGAGGAGCTTGGCTTCGAGGACGCGCATGAGCCTACTTTATCAAAGGTCTAGCAAGATAAAAGCCGCCCTGGTCGCGTCAGCGGGCCGTAGGCCTTAGGGCGGGGCTTCAGACCCAGTTTTTTGGTAAAGCCAAACTACCCTCCCCAGCAGCTTTTTTCTTAACCGAAAGTTAACCCTAGGCCCAATCTGGAGCCACTGCACCACCGACACCAGCGTTCCGGGAAGGGGCTGGAGAAGCTAGGGCTGCTGCTCCTTTGAAGAGGGAGAGGGGGGATAGAGCAGGGCTTCCAGCTCCTGCAGCGCTTGCTCCAGGTTGTCGTTGACAATCACGTAGTCAAATTCGTCTTGGGCATCCAATTCCTTGCGGGCCTGTTCCAGGCGGCGCTCGATGCTGGCCTCTGAGTCTTGTCCGCGCTCGCGGATGCGACGTTCCAGCTCTTCCAGAGAAGGGGGACAGAGAAAGATGCGAATGGCATCTGGGTACTGTTGCCTCACCTGACGGGCCCCCGCCAGCTCAATTTCCAGCAGCACATCCTGACCCTGATTGAGTTTTTGGAACACGATCTCGCGGGGAGTGCCGTAAAAGTTGCCCGCATACTGTGCCCATTCCAACAGCTCGTTGGCTTCAATCAAGTTGAGAAATTCCTCCCGACTGCGAAAGTAGTAGTTGACGCCTTCCTGTTCGCTGGGGCGGGGGGGGCGGGTGGTGACCGAAACCGAGAGATACAGCTCGGGGTGGCGCTGGCGCAACTGGTTGACCAGCGTACCCTTACCCACTCCGCTGGGCCCTGTCAAAACCACCAAGCGACCGCGCGGGGTGGGAGCCGGAAGGGATCCCTGCTGCTGCGTACACTCAGAGGAAACCGGGGTAGGAGAGGTTGGCATAGACAGAGACCGACGCAAGACGGCTGGGCAATTGACTTGTTTGGGTTTGTTTTAGGATATCTCACTTCTGGTTTCTCAAACGGCTCACAGCGATGGCTTTCACTCGGTTTCGTCTGGCAAACCGGGCTTGGCCGTCAGGAAGCGGTTGGCAACGGTTTCGGGTTGGATGGCGGAGAGGATGACGTGCCCGGAATCGGTGATGATGACAGCGCGGGTACGACGACCATAGGTAGCATCCACCAACTGGCCCCTCTCGCGGGCATCGCTGATGATGCGTTTGATGGGAGCTGACTCGGGACTGACAATGGCGACCACACGCCCAGCGGCGACGATGTTGCCAAAGCCAATGTTGATTAGGCGGGTATCCATGGGGTGATGAGGGAACCTAACGGTTGTCCGGCCAGCAACCTTCATTAAGGTAGCAAATGGGGCTCTTTCGCGGGTTTGCCACAACGACACCTGAGTTCTCGGCCAATGGGGCAGTGAGTTCTGGCGACAAGTCCCGTTCGGGTGAGCCGCAAAAAGGCTGTGGTTGCATAACAAGCTGCACCCTCCCAAACAACTTGCCCTGTTTATCGAGGACGGTAAAATCGCCAACGCCAAGCAACTTCAACAGAACTTTAAGAGAACTTTAAGCCTCAAAGGCGGTAAGTGTGATAGGCAGTTTGAGTGGGCTCGGAAAACAGTAAAGATCGACCCAGCACCCCAAGCTTGAATAGATTTCTTCCTTGCCTATGCTTGACCTGACTTGGCTGGATCCCCTTGTCCAGCACTTTCAACTGGGGGATCCAGAGCCACCCGAAGCCATCCGAGTGGGCCTCATTCACCAAACTTGGAAACTCAACACCTCTGAGGGATCCTTCATCGTCCAGCGCCTTCACCCCCGATTTGATCCTGCTGTCACCGAAGATGGTCAAGCCATCGGCCAATGGTTGAGACAACACGGCTTCCCCGTCCCCCAATTCCGCCGCGCTCGCGATGGATCCCTGCACTTGTCCTGGGCAGAAGGGCTGTGGCGGGTCATGGATTGTCTGCCGGGATCCTGTCACCCAACTCCTCCCAATTGGGGCTATCTGGAAGAGGCGGGGGCAGCCGTTGGACGCCTGCATCGACTCTTGGCCCAGATGGACTATCGTTTTCGCTTCCAGATCCCGCATTTTCACGATACGGCTCACCTTTGGCAACAGCTACGCCAGCACGAACCGGTGCCAGAAGTGCAGGCAGAATGGCAGTTTTTAATCGAAACTGTGCCCAATCTTCTGCTGCCCTCGGGGATCCCAACTCAAATCATCCATGCCGATCTCAAGTTCAACAACTTTTTGTTCGATGAGCAGGGGCGATTTGTGGGCCTGGTGGATCTGGACACCTTTATGTATCACAATCTCTATGTTGAATTGGGGGATGCCCTGCGCTCCTGGGGCAAACGAGGAAATACCCTTCAGCCAGAGGCGATCCTGGCCGGGTTGCGGGGCTATGCCCAAACCGGGAACCTGCACGCCCTACAACCAGAACTCATCATTCAAGGGATCCAACTGATTACCCTGGAATTGGGGATGCGCTTTTTGCAGGATTGGTTTGAAGACGCTTACTGGAATTGGGATCCCCAGCGCTACCCCAGCCGCAAAGCCCATAACCTGGCCCGCTGCCAACAGCAAATTTGCCTCTATCAAGACCTAACCCAGAGGGCACCCCAACTGTTGGAGTCCATGCGCGCCCTTTTGTCTTGTGAGCAGCGGAAAGAGGGAAGGTAGCCAACAGGTTTGCCCAGCTTTTGACAGCTCGTTTTGGGATCTGCTACCGCGGCATAGGAATGAAACATTTCTAAATATTTCTGTGGCATTGCTTCCCGACTCTCCTCCCCCAGAGGGAGAGGGGCTGGGGGCGGTCGCGAAACGCCTAGGAAGTGTCTCAATCTAGTTTCAAATGACGATAACGCTCAATCTCGACTTTGACTTGGATCGCAATGGTCGGGAACACGCTCCAAGCTCCCCTAGGCGGTTTGCACTTGGCGCACCAACCCAGTCGCCCTCAGAGCAGCCAAAGCCCGATCCCGGTAACGGCCATAGCGCTCCTGCTTGTTGCGAAGCTGGCGCCCCTCCAAATTCGGCAGCAGCCCAAAATTGGCCGGCATCGGCTGAAAATGCTTGGGATCCGCGCTGCTGATGAATTGAAACAGGGATCCCATCATTGTTTCGGGGGGCAGCGTGATCAAGGGCAACCCCAGAGCCAGGCGGGCGGCGTTCTGTCCGGCCAACCATCCCCCTGCCACCGCGCAGGCATAGCCCTCGGTGCCCACCAACTGGCCGGCGGCAAACAGCGTGGGTCGGCGACGAAATTGCAAGGTCGGCCACAGAAGCTGGGGCGAATTCAAAAATGTATTGCGGTGCATCACCCCAAAGCGGACAAACTCCGCCTGTTCCAGGCCGGGGATGAGGCGAAAGACCCGCTGCTGTTCTCCCCATTTCAAGTTGGTTTGAAAGCCCACCAAGTTCCACAGCTGCCCTGCTTTGTCCTCTTGCCGCAACTGCACCACCGCATAAGGACGGGATCCCGTGCGCGGATCCACCAGCCCCACCGGCTTCAAGGGGCCGAAACAGAGGGTGTCTTTGCCCCGGCGCGCCATTTCTTCAATCGGCAAGCAGCCCTCGAAAAACTTGCGCTCCTCCCGTTCAAAATCCTTGAGGGGCGCCTGCTCCGCCTCCACCAGCGCCCGCCAAAACCGTTCGTACTCCGCTTCCGTCATGGGGCAGTTGAGATAGGCTGCTTCCCCCTTGTCGTAGCGGGAAGCCTGAAACACCACCGCTCGGTTCAACGAATCCCCGGTAACAATGGGGCTAGACGCATCAAAAAAGCTCAGGTACTCCAGGCCCGTAAAGGCTTGCAGTGCCTTGGCCAGGGGATCGCTGGTCAGAGGGCCGGTACAGAGGACGGCAATGCCCTCCGGGATCTCCGTCACCTCCTCCCGACGCAGGGTGATGCGGGGATGGTTTTGAATGGCTTCCGTGAGAGCCTGGCTGAAGCGGGCCCGATCCACTGCCAATGCCCCTCCTGCCGGCACTGCATGGCAATCCGCCGTCGCGATCACCAGGGATCCCAGTTGTCGCAGTTCTTCCTTGAGCAGCCCTGCCGCCCGATCGCTGGCCGCAGCCCCAAAGGAGTTGCTGCACACCAGCTCCCCCAACTGATCGGTGTGATGGGCCGGGCTCTGACGCACGGGGCGCATCTCCGAAAGGATGACAGGCAACCCTGCCTGGGCAATTTGCCAAGCAGCTTCTGTCCCCGCCAACCCCCCGCCCACAACATGGATGGGGGCAAAGGCTCCCGCTCGTGCAAGCTGGCTGCAAGCCCTTGGGTTAGTTGGAGGGTTCATCACAACCTCCGGGAGGGAAGAGAAGAATGGAGCGCACCCTGCTAGGGCCGGAAACGGCCCAGGTCAGACCCACTATACCAACCATTAGCATGGCCCGACCTGCACGAGGCAAGTGACCCAGAGGCGGGATACGCTACTAGATACGCTACTATGAGTACCCGCTGACACCCAGGATCCCGACCCATGACGGAAACGGCTGACCTTTGGCCACAGCTTTTGGGGCAGTTGCTGGATCGGCAATCTCTCAGCGAAGCCCAAGCTGAACAGTTAATGAACGGTTGGCTCCAGAACCAAGTGCCAGATGTGGTGTCGGGGGCGATTCTGGCGGCCCTGCAAGCCAAGGGTGTGAGCGCTGGTGAACTGGCCGGCATGGCACGAGTGCTACAGCGGGCTTCGCTGGGATCCCCGCTGGACTTGCCTCTCCTGGTGGATACCTGTGGCACCGGCGGCGATGGGGCCGGCACTTTTAACATTTCCACGGCGGTGGCCTTTGTGGTCAGTGCAGCCGGGATCCCGGTGGTTAAACATGGCAACCGTTCCGCCTCTGGCAAGGTCGGCTCGGCGGATGTGCTGGAGGCCCTGGGGGTGAACTTGGGGGCTGAGCCAGAGCGGGTGCGGGCGGCTGTGGCGGAAGTGGGCATCACCTTTTTGTTTGCTCCCCAGTGGCACCCGGCCATGCGGGCGGTGATCCCCTATCGGCGGGCCCTCAAGGTTCGCACCATTTTCAACCTGTTGGGGCCCTTGGTCAACCCCCTCTATCCCAACCGCCAGGTGATCGGGGTTTACGCCCAGGAGCTGGTGCCGGTAATGGCAGAGGCCCTGCGCCTGTTGGGACGGGAAGGGGCCATTGTGTTGCACAGCCGCGAAGGTCTCGACGAGGCCGGTCTGGATCAACCCACCGATCTGGGCATCCTGTCCGGTGGGCTGGTACGGACGGAAGTCTTGAACCCTGCAGATTACGAGCTGACCCTGGCACCCACCCAAGCTCTCAAGGGGGGGGATGTGGCGGAAAATGCCGCCATCCTCGCCCAAGTCCTTCAGGGATCCGGGACGCCTGCCCAGCAGGATGTGGTGGCCTTGAATGCTGCTTTGGCCCTGCAGGTGGCCGGAGTGGCCCCCGATTGGAGAGCCGGGATCGCCCAAGCTCGCGAGATTCTCGCCAGGGGTGCCGCTTGGGATCGCTTGCAACAGCTGGTTCATTTTCTCAAGGCTTGATGCCGGTAGGAGCCCAGGAGAGGGCGACAGGGATCCCACCTGAGCCTAGGGCTAAAACTCCCGCCCTCGCCCAAAGGCCAGAACTTCATCCACCCCCAAGCGAGGCTTGCGCGGCAGGTTACCCGCTGCCGCATATCCAACCGCCAGCAGCATCACCGGCACGTAGCGGTCGGCAATGCCGAACTCCCGCTTTACCCCTTCCGGATCAAAGCCGATCATCGGCCCGCTCACCAAACCCTTGGCCTGAGCCGCGATCATCAGCGCCATGGCAGCCATCGCCCCAGAGCGAATCGCTTCATCCCGCGCCAAGGTGGGATTGTGGAGCATGCCTCTAACCCCCAAAACCCTGAACTTTGCTGAATTTACTGAGCTTTAGGCGGTTTGGCAAAAGTCATTGAGAGGGATATAGTAGACCAAGTTTCCCCCTGATCCTTGAGTCCACCGCAACGGTTGCCGGGAAGTGAAGGGGGAAAGCGCTCGGGGGGTATTCCTCAGGGCTTTGCGGGATACCGCCTTCCTGCTCAGAGATAGGCAGGATGCGATCGCTTCTTTCCTGAACCATGTTCAGGAGAGTTCAGCGTGAATGTATCAGATAGGTTGCCTGGGCCATGTTCACCCAGCCTTCCGCTTTTTCGGGGGGGAGGATCCCGGCAGCAACGCTTCTTTGCACAATTTCAGGCAGTTTCTCATACCCCCGCAGATCCCCTAGGATGATAAACACCACCGATGCATCCGCCACCTTCTGTTGGTTGTAGGCCAGAGGTTTGAGGCGCTCTTTGTCTTCCGGGTCGGTGACCGCAACAAACCGCCAGTGCTGAATGTTGAAGGAAGAAGGAGCTTCCGTAGCATAAGCCACCAGCTCTCGGATCTCCGCTTCCGATAAACGGCGGCTGGGATCCAATTTGTCGGCGGAAATGCGCTCTTTCAGGGCAGTTAGGGCGTCCATAGGGATCCTCAAGTGTCGGTAGAAAGGCTGCTCCCCCCAAAGGTAGGGGCAGGATTGGCAAATGGCTATACATTCCGTGTTCAAACGGTCTGTCTTCTTTGTTATCTCCCTTTTATCCAGCCTGTGGCAACCGGGTGAGGCACAAACTGGGCCTTGGCAGGGCAGGCAAGCGGGATCCCTAACGCAAAGGCAGGTATGATGGAAAAACAAACTGGTCTCATCTGGGTCGCCCGGTTAATCGTCGGATTGGTGTGGTTGATGGGGAGAAGCAATCGGTGAACTTCGGTCGAGTGCTGACGGCCATGGTTACCCCCTTTACCGATGAGGGGGAGCTTAACTACGATGAGGCCGCTCGTTTGGCCGATTACTTGGCAACCCACGGCAGTGACGGCTTGGTGGTCTGTGGCACCACAGGCGAATCTCCCACCCTAACCTGGCAAGAGGAGTATGAGCTGTTCCGCGTGGTGCGAGATGCCGTAGCCGGTCGGGCTAAGGTGATCGCCGGGACGGGATCCAACTCCACCCGTGAGGCCATTGAAGCCACAAAAAAGGCCGCTCAACTCGGTTTGGATGGCTCTCTGCAGGTGGTGCCCTACTACAACAAGCCTACCCAGGCCGGCCTTTATGAGCACTTCAAGGCCATCGCCCAAGCCAGTGACCTGCCCATCTTGCTCTACAACATTCCCAGTCGGACAGGGGCCAGTTTACAGCCGGAGACTGTAGCCCAATTAGCAGAATTGGAAACGGTTGTCGCCATCAAAGAAGCCAGTGGTATGATGGATGTAGCTTCGGAAATTCGGCGACTCACTCCCTCGCGTTTCGCCATCTATTCAGGGGATGACTCTCTGACGTTGCCGCTCCTATCTTTGGGGGGGAGCGGTGTGGTCAGTGTAGCCAGCCACCTAGTTGGGTTGCAGTTGCAGGAGCTGATCCAGAGCTACATCAGGGGGCAACACGATCAAGCTTTGGCCCACCACCTGCGCCTGTTTCCGTTGTTCAAGGTTTTATTCATCGAGACCAACCCAGTTCCGATTAAGGCCGCATTGGAGATGCAGGGTTGGCGAGTGGGTCGGGCGCGCCTTCCCCTAGCGCCTCTACAGCCCAGTTCTCTGCAGGTTTTGCGACAGGTGCTTGAAGAGATGGGCCTACTGGCTGAATCGAAGGGATCCGAACAAATGGCGACGAAAGTTTCATGATTGCATTTTTAGGCTTTGCTTCTGCCATGACCACGGTTTTCAGGGGTTTGCAAGGGGCTCTTTTGTGGCGTTTGACCTGTGGGTAGGTAGCTTTTTCCCTGAAAAGCTCTTCCCCGGCCTGGGAAATGGATGAGTTGCGGCTTTCGCCCACAACTTTGTCGGGGATAGCCTGCGCCTATTTCTGTTTTTGTTTTTTTACTGTTGAGGATCTAAACCCATATGCCAACACCACGTTCTTCAGTTGTTTCTCGTTCTGTAACCCCACAATCCACCTCTTCCGTTCAGATGATTCCGCTGGGCGGCGAACGGGAGATCGGCAAAAACACATGGGCCTTCCGCTACGAGGACGACATTATCCTCTTGGATGCCGGTTTGGCTTTTCCCGATGAGAGCATGCACGGCATTAACATCGTGCTGCCGGACATGACCTACATCAAGCAAAATCGGGACAAAGTGCGGGGGATGGTGGTTACCCACGGCCACGAAGATCACATCGGTGGCATCCCGTATCACCTGCGGGAATTTGATATTCCGGTCATCTACGGCCCCAGATTGGCGCTGGCGCTGCTGGAAGAGAAATTGCGGGAAGTGGGCCTGCTCAACCGCACAGAGCTGCGTCCTGTTGGCCCCCGTGAAATCGTTCCCTTGAGTAAGCACTTTTTTGCCGAATTCATTCGCAACACCCACTCTTTTGCCGATAGCTTTACGGTGGCTCTGCACACGCCTGTGGGCGTCATTATTCAGACCGGCGACTTTAAGATCGACCATACCCCCGTGGATGGGGAGTACTTCGACCTGCAGCGGTTGGCCGAACATGGGGAAAAGGGAGTGCTCTGCCTGATCAGCGACTCCACCAACGCTGAAGTGCCGGGGTTCACCCCCTCTGAAGCCTCAGTGGTGCCCGGTCTCACCAAGGCAATTGCGGGAGCCAAGGGACGGGTGATCATCACCACCTTTGCTTCTTCGGTACATCGTCTCAACTTGGTGCTGCAGATCGCCGAACAGCAAGGTCGGGTGGTGTCTCTGCTGGGCCGCTCCATGCTAAACGTGGTGGCTCATGCGCGGCGCTTGGGCTACATCCGCTGCAAGGACGAGACGCTGCAGCCAATGCATGTGATCAACAGCCTGCCGGATGACCGGGTGATCATCCTCACCACCGGATCCCAGGGAGAACCGCTGGCTGCTCTTACCCGCATCGCCAACGGCGAGCACCCGCAGTTGCAAATCAAGCCAGGCGACACGGTGGTGTGGTCGGCCAACCCGATCCCTGGCAACACCATCGCAGTCTCGCGGGTCATTGACAAGCTAATGGAGCTGGGAGCCAATGTCATTTACGGCAAAGACAAGGGCCTGCACGTTTCCGGCCACGGCTGCCAGGAAGACCAGAAGCTGATGATTGCCCTCACCCGCCCCAAGTTCTTCGTTCCCACCCACGGGGAATACCGCATGCTGGTCAAGCACGCCGAAACCGCCATGAGCATGGGGATCCCGCGGGAAAACATTGTAATCATCGACAATGGCGATGTGGTGGAGGTGAACCGGGAGCGCATTGCCATCACAGGCCGCGTCCCCTCTGGCCTGCAGATGATCGCCGCTTCCCACGATGGAGTGGTGATGGATGAGATGCTGCAGGAGCGGCAGCAGATCGCCAAAGATGGCATGGTGACGGTGGTGATCAGCCTGGACGGCAGCGGCCAGTTGCTCTGCACCCCGCAGGTGCAAACCTTTGGCTTGGCGGGGGAAGGGAACCAACTCAAGGGATCCGACCTGAAACCCCTTCTGGAGAACACGCTTCGGCAAGCGTGGCCCCAATTTGCTCGTTCGCTGGAGCGGGGCAGCCTGGACATCGACTGGGCCGGCCTTAAGGGCGAAGTGGAGCGGGTGGTGCGCCGTTTCTTGCGAGAACAATTGCCCGGCAAGCCCACGGTGGCGGTTTTTGTGCAATCCCCTGAAGAGGAGTCTGTGTCTTCCCTGAGTGTGGAAACCCAACCGGAGCCGGTAGCAGGTGCTCTGGGCCGGCGGCGGCGTTCCTCGGCAGCGGTAGCTGCTTCCTAAAACTGGCCCGTTCTCCGTGGCTGGATCGTCTAAGCGCCTTTGGGATCCCTTGCCGAGCGCAGGGATCCTTCCTATTGTGCCGGCTTGTATCCATCCGTGAGAAAACTGCGGAGGGCAGACTCTGCCGCCGCATCTGGTTGCAGGGATCCCACCTCGCTAAAGGGAGGGCAGCGGGTTTGGGGAGGGAGCGGTTGCCGAAGGGCGCTCAAGAAGGCATCGGCCAAATCGGCGTAGCCCCGGTCGTTGGGGTGAAAGCCGTCGGCCAGCGGGCCGGGAAAGAAGGACTCGCGTCGGTAGGAGCGGGGATCACAGAGCAAGTCCACCACCGGGATCCCCTGTTGGCTTAAGGGGTTGATGGCCCGTTGCGTGAGGCCAACCGAGATCAGGGAGAGCAGTTGGCGCACGCTGCTGGGCTGCTGCTGACCCAGAGGGATCAGGGCGAAGTTGGGCAGGTTGGCCACCGCCAGGCGAGCTTGAGGGGCACGGGCACGCACCGCTTGCAGCAGGGTTTGGTAATCGGCGGCGAATTGTCGGATCTGCTGATCGACGAAGGGCAAGGGATCCTCACCTTGGAGAGCCCGTTGAGCCGCCGCCAGAGCGATGGCGTTGGTATCGTTTCCGCCCACCCAAATGGTGATCAGGGTGGCATCGGGGGAAAGGCGCGGCACTTGATCCTGCAGCAAATTGGCCGGGATCCCCTGCCTCAGGGCTTGCATGGCGGGGCTGAGCACCGCTCCCGAACGGCCCAGGTTGATAAGCTCCACTGGGCCGGGCAGCAAGCGAGCCAGGCGGGGCACATAGCCCGTTCCATTGGGGCAGTCCAGGGGCTCTGAGCGCTGGGGTCGAGTGCCGGCGGCGTTGGCTGGGCCATCACAGGAAATGGAGGCGTTGTAGCCAACGGCATCGCTGGCTCCCAGGGCAACGTAGCGGGTGAGGGTGGGTGGGCTGGGCACAACAGGGGATCCAGAACTGGCAGAGCAGCCGGTTAGCCCCAAACTGAGTATCAAAATCAGCAGGGAGAGGAGGAACACCCAGCTGTCTTGTTGTCTTGGAGTCGAGTTTTCTGGGGTTCGGGTGCTGGCATCCTTTGCAGAGAGAGGCATGGGAAAGCGGGCATAGATAGGGCGAGGCGGGAAGCACCCCCAGACAGGCTAGCCAAGGATCCCAAAATTGGCGAGGTATGGTGGGAGTATGCCGCTACGGTTTTGCAAGTCCCGCACCTACCACGATCCCCTGCATGGCGCCATCAGCCTGAATGGAGGGGACGCGGTTGAGGCTCTGCTCATTCGCCTGATCGATACACCGGCCTTTCAGCGGCTGCGCCGCATTCGCCAGTTGGACACGGCCTTTTTTACCTTCCACGGGGCAGAGGGATCCCGCTTTACCCATTCGGTGGGAGTGTTGCAGGTAACGCGGCGGCTGTTCGACAAATTGGCCCATCGCTACCCAGAGCTGCGCCCCTATCGGGCGGTAACCTTGGCCTCGGCTCTGCTGCACGACATTGGCCATGCCCCTTTTAGCCATGCCGGGGAAGAGATCTTCGGCTGCCGGCACGAGGTTTGGACGGCCCGCATTCTCCGGGAGGATCCCCAGGTGAGGACGCTGCTGGCTGAGTTTGATTCCCAACTGCCGGCCCAGATGCAGCAAGTGCTGCAGAAGCAGTTTCCCCTGCCGCTGGTGGGGCAACTCATCTCCAGCCAACTGGACTGCGACCGCTTCGATTACCTGATGCGGGATAGCCTGCTCACGGGTGCCCAATACGGCCACCTGGACTTGGATCGCATCCTAACGGTGCTGGATTATGACCCGGAGACGGGATCCCTGTCCATCCCCGCCCGCAAAGGCCTGGGGGCCATCGAGCACTACCTGGTGGTGCGCTATTTCATGTACACCCAGGTGTACCAGCACCCCAAGAGCCTCTGTGCCCGTTTTATCTTGGAGCGGCTATTCAGGCGGGCAGAGGCGCTCCTGCAAAGGGGGGAGATTGAGCTGGATCCCATCCTCAGCGCTTGGTGCTGGGCCTCGCTGGCGGCTCAAAAAGGGGATCCCTTCGAGTTGCCGCTCCCCCTCTACTTGGCTGCCGACGATATCATCTTCAGCTACCCCATGCGCCTCTGGGCCATGTCGGGGAAGGATCCCATCTTGGCGGATCTGTCGCGGCGCTACTTGGAGCGGGATTTGTTCAAGGCCCGCAACATTACCCAGTTGTCTGAGGAACAACGCCAAACCCTGGTGGCCGCCGTGCAGGCCAAAATGCTGCAGGACGGGCTGGATCCTAAAAGTTACTTGGGCATCCGCTCTGCCCATGTCCAGGGCTATAGCTTTTATGACCAAGGGATCCAGCTCAAAACCGAGCGTGGCTATGAAGAAATTGCCCATCTTTCCCCTTTGGTGCGTGCCTTGGTGGAAACCCAGCGCCAGGTCTGGCTAATCTTTCCCCGGCCCTATGGCGATATCGTAGAGGGGGTTTTGTCTGCCTAGAAAATCATTGGGCCATCCCAGAGCTAGAGCATTAGAGGTGGGAATCTGTTCCTGAGCACATCTAAACAACGAGGGAAGCAGGAGTGGGGATCCGAGAAATCCTAACGGGGGTATTGTCCTTAACAGCTTTGGCGATTGCCCTAGTGGCCCTGCAACTGAGGCGAGCGTTGCGGGCTTCCCCCTGGCTGAGGGATCCCCCGGCGGAACAGGCAGGGGAAATCGCGGCCGGGATGGAGCGGCTGGCGGTGATCGTGCCCGCCTACAACGAGGCCGAGAACGTGGTGGGCTGCCTGAGCAGCATTCTGGACAGCACCTCTGCCCCTTTACAGGTGTGGTTGGTGGACGATGAATCCACGGATGCCACCTGGGAGCTGGCCCAAGCCCTGGCTGCCGAACGGCAAGATCCGCGCCTACACCTGCTCAAGGGGGATCCCCGTCCCAAAGGCCAAAGGTGGGTGGGCAAAAACTGGGCCTGTGCCCAAGCCGTCGCCCGCGTAGAAGCCGACTACTTGCTGTTTCTGGATTGCGACGTGCGGCTGGGATCCGGTGCCATTGAAGCGGCCTTAGGACATTTGCTGGCAAGCGGCAGCGGCTTGGTGAGTGTAGGGCCGCAATTGGTGTGCGGTTGCCTGGCGGAGTGGCTGGTGCAACCCATCATGATGACCATCCTGGCGGTGGGTTACAACTTTGCCGCCGTGAACGATCCCGACAACCCCAAAGCCTTTGCCTTTGGTCCCTTCCTGCTGTTTCGCCGCTCTGCCTACGAGCAAGTTGGCGGGCATGCCGGAGTGGCCGATGTGGTGATCGAGGATGTGGCCCTGGGGCAACGGATCAAAGCCCAGGGGTTGGGCCTGCAAATTTGCCTGGGAGGGCCGCGGGTGCGCAGCCGCATGTATGCCAACGGGGCTGCCCTTTGGGAAGGGTGGACCAAAAACTGGTTCCTGGGCCTGGAGCGCAACTGGGCCTTGGCGGTGTTGGCAATGGGTACGGTCTTGGGGATCTGCAGCTTGCCCTGGTTGGGGGTGATCCTGGCTGGGGCTACGGGATCCCTGGAGGTGCTGTTGGCCAGCTTGGCAGGGATCCTGGCCCAATTGGCCATCCGGCTCTTGCTCCGGCATTGGGCGCATCTGCCCCTGCGCTACTGGTGGCTAACGGCAGTGGGGGGTTGGGCGACAGCGGCCATCATCTTGGCTTCGGCCATCCGCACCACCACCGGCCGCAACTGGACCTGGCGGGGCCGTTCTCTCGCCGTCCACAGTGTGCCAACACCCTAGAAACGGGGCAAGAACATGGTCTAATGGGGGATGTTCGGGAGACAGGCAAGCTGGGTTTAGAAACGGTGGAATAACACACTATGCAGGCTCTGGTCATCGGATCGGGGGGACGAGAACACGCCCTGGCCTGGAAGCTGTTGCAGTCTCCCCAGGTTACTCGGGTCTACTGTGCCCCCGGCAACGGCGGCATGCAGCAGATGCCCCGCTGTCAATCCGTGGCTTTGGCGGCTACCGACATTGAAGGCCTGGTGCGGTTTGCTACCGTACAAGGGATCCGCCTGACGGTGGTAGGGCCAGAGCTGCCCTTGGTGCAGGGGATCGTGGACGCCTTCCAGGCAGCAGGGTTGCCCATTTTCGGGCCTAGCCGCGCCGCTGCCCAACTGGAAGGAAGCAAACTCTGGGCTAAGCAATTGATGCAAGAGGCGGGGATCCCGACTGCTCGCGCTACCGGCTTTGCTGAGCTATCTGCCGCTGTGGCCTATCTCGACTCCCAGAGTTTCCCAGTGGTCATCAAAAAAGACGGACTGGCTGCCGGCAAGGGGGTAACCGTTGCCCAAAACCGGGAAGAAGCCGTGCAAGCCCTGGAAGCAGCCCTGGCCAAGCCGGGCGATCAGGTGCTGATCGAGGAGTTTATCCCCGGCCAGGAGGTGTCGGTTTTGGCTCTAACCGATGGCCAGATCTGTGTGCTGCTGCCACCTGCCCAGGACTACAAGCGCCTTGGCGAGGGCGATACCGGCCCCAACACCGGCGGTATGGGAGCTCATGCCCCTGCGGATCACCTGGTCACTCCAGAACTGTTGGCCCGCATCCAAACCCAGATCCTGGATCCCACCCTGGAGGCTTTGCAACGGCGGGGCATCCGCTACCAGGGGGTGATCTATGCCGGTTTGATGATCACGCCCAGTGGGGATCCCTACGTGTTGGAGTACAACTGCCGCTTTGGGGATCCCGAAGCTCAGGTCATCCTGCCCTTGCTGGAAAACCCTTTGGACGAGGTGCTGCTGGCCTGTATAGAAGGACGGCTGGCCCAAATCCAGCTCAAATGGAAACCCGGCTATGCCGCCTGCGTGGTGATGGCAGCCCCAGGCTATCCCGATGCCTACGAGCGAGGGATCCCCATCTCCGGCTTGGATGCAGCTGCCACCACGGGGGCGTTGGTGTTTCATGCGGGTACCCGCCAGGCAGGCAAGCAGCTCCTGAGCGATGGCGGGCGCGTTCTCTGTCTTACCGGCCAAGGGGCAACCCTATCCGAGGCCCTGCGCCAAGCCTACGCAGCTGTGGAGCAAGTGCAGTTTCCCAAGGCCTACTATCGTTCTGACATCGGCAGCCACGCCCTGGGGCCTGCCGTCCGCCGAGGAGTGATCCCTACCCCATAAAGCCATCCCTTGCCCTCTCAGCTGCAGCCGGATGGAAGAAGCCCCAGAGGGGTCGCTCCTCCAGGGCCCATAAAGCAGCTTTGAAAAAAGCTTTGATGCTTAGACGATAGCGCTTTCGGTAACAAGACGGCAACAGTGATATCAAAAGCTCAACTTTACTTTAGATTCCTTAACAATAGCCCTCTGCTTTGACTAGGCACGGATATTGCTGAGCTGAGTCTCTCCCCTCTCGAGGGGGATCCCCCATTAGCCCACTTGAACTGTTGCGGACCCGGATCCCCTAGAGCAGGCATTTCCTCTCCCAGGGTGGAAGAGGGGTTGGGGGTGGTCGTCTGGGGCAGCGCATGGCAGAGGAGACTATCTCTCTCAAATAGATTCAGCTAGAAATCGCAGGAGCCCCGCACTGTACCCGTAGGGTCAGTGCCGGGAGGAATGCGGAAGTTATGATAGAACCATGACCCAAGTCCTGACCGTCTCCTGCAAGCTCAAGGTGTCCCAGTCGCAGGCCGCCAAATTGGACGCGACTTTGGAGGCTTTTGGCCAAGCCTTGAATTGGGTCAACCAGAACACGCCGGAGAAAGTCGCCAGCGCCGTTAAGCTCCAGTCTCTGTGCTACCGCGAAATCCGCGCCCGGTTCGGCTTGTCCAGTAACTTGGCTCAACAGGTGTGCAGACGGGTGGCAGGCGCTCGCAAAGTGGCGAGACAGCGCAACCGTCCGGTTAAAGAGTTCAAGCGTAGGTTCGTTACCTACGACGCACGTATCTTTTCATTCCGCGAGAAAGACTGGACGGTGTCGCTGACCACGGTGGAAGGGAGAGAACGCTTTGAGCTAGCCATTGGTAACTACCAGAGGGGAATGCTGGCTGGCTCTAACCCCAAATCGGCCACCCTAGTCCAGCGGAAGGATGGCTCCTACTACATCCAGATTTGCGTAGAGAAAAAACCACCCAAGCAACAAGATACCGACAAGGTGATCGGGGTGGACTTGGGAAGGACAGATATTGCCCATACGTCAGAGGGGGACAACTGGAATGGACAGCAGTTGAACCGAATCCGAGACCACTACTCCCGGTTGAGGGCGGTACTCCAACGCAAAGCCAGTAAGGGCACACGCAGTTCGCGGCGCAGATGCCGTCAACTGCTGCAACGGCTGTCTGGCAAGGAGAGGCGCTTTCAAACGTGGGTCAATCATCGCATCTCCAAAGCTATTGTCTCTAGGGCAAAGACCACAAACAGCGCTCTTGCTCTGGAAGACTTGACAGGGATCCGGGAAAGGGTCAATCAACAGCCACGCAGCAAAGCCGAGCGGCGTAGGGCCAACAGTTGGGCGTTCTACCAACTACGTCAGTTTCTGGAGTACAAGGCGAGGGTTGCAGGGGTTTCTCTGATTCTTGTGCCGCCCGCCTACACGTCGCAGACCTGCCACAAGTGTTTGCATATCCATCCCGATCCTGCGCAATCCTACCGCAGTGGCAAGTCGTTCAAGTGTGGGCACTGTGGATGGGAAGGGGATGCGGATTTGAATGGTGCGAATGTGATTGCGCTCTTGGGGGCTGTCGTAAACCAGCCTAGAGGTCCGGGCTTGTTTTGTTCTCTGGTAGAGCAGAACAGGCTCAGGGCTACTGAAAGCCCGCTCCGTACCGCTTAGCGGTCGGAGCCGGGTAGTTTACGCCAAACTCTCGCAGAGCGGGCAAGAAATTTTTGTTTTCGTGATGGGATCGGCTCAACTTCAGCAAGGCAAATCTCTGGATATCGTGCAAGTTTCTCCAGAAATCGAGGGCAAGCCGGATCCCCAGGTCTTGAGCTTTTTGTTGGACAGCCATTGGGATCTGGTGCGGATTTTGCCATTCAGGCTGGGGGTCAATGGGAATCTCTTGCGCCTCTTCGTGGCAGATGGAGCGAACCAAATGGCGCAGATGGTTGCGGAGTTCTTCTAGATCCTGTGGAGATTCAGAGGGCCAATCAACACACTTCCGCCGCTCTTCTAAGGAAAACTTGGCCCATTGATGAAGCTTGAGCTTGATCCCGCACAAATCCAGCTTCAGGCGTAAGCTCATGGGAATGCATCGCAGAGAGTCGGCAAAATCTTGCTCAAACTGAAACAGAGCCATGGAAATCTCCGTTAGGATACCTGAGAGGATTACTTGATGGTGGATCGGCTTTCTCAAGAGCAACGGCGCAGGCTTTTAATTCCGGCTGTCCGGAATCAGGGCAACTGATGTCATGGGTGAGGGCATTACACTCAGCTTGTTCTGCCCAGAGGGATCCCCAGTGCATGGGTACAAATAGCGTACCGGGAGCAATGTTGGCAGTTATCTTGGCCGGGAAATAGGCCCGTCCGCGGGCAGAACGCACTTGAACCCAATCTCCATCTTGGATGCCCAGTTTTTCCGCATCGCGAGGATGGATTTCAATAAAGGGTTGGGGGTGCATTTGCTTGATTTTTTCAATCCTGCCGGTGCGGGTTTGGGTGTGCCAATGGCCGTAAAGCCTGCCCGTGGTTAATACGTAGGGAAACTGGGGATCCGGCGGCTCTGCTAGGCCACGGGAATGGTGGGGGATAAAGCGGGCGCGGCCATCGGGGGTCGGGAAACGCCAATCTGTGTAGAGGCGAGCAGGATGAGGAGCCGAGGCCCTTTCTCGGGGATAAGGCCATTGCTGAGGGCCTTGTTCTGCCAAAAGGGCATGGCTGAGGCCGGAGTGATCGCAGAGGCGATTTGCGGTAAGGGCGGCAAATTCTGCATAAACCTCTGCCGCGGTTTGGAAGGAAAATTGTGCTGCAAAGCCCAACCTGCGCCCCACTTCAGCAAAGATCTCCCAATCGGGTCGGGCTTCGCCAGGGGGGTCTCGAAAGGCTTGACAAAGGGTAACCCTGCGCTCGGAGCTGGTCATCACCCCGGTTTTCTCGCTCCACTGGCAGGCGGGCAAAAGCAAATGGGCATATTCTGCCGTTTCTGTAGGGTAATAAGCCTCTTGGTAAACGGTAAAGGGAGACTTTTTCAGGGCTTTTTTGACCCGTTCCAGATCCGGAAAGCTCACCAAAGGATTAGTGGCCACAATCCAGAAGAACTGCAGGGATCCGGTTTCCAGAGCGGCAATCATCTCGGTAGCCCTCAGCCCTGGGCAGGGAGAGAGGGAACCGCTGGGCAAACCCCAAGCCTGCTCCACCTCTGCCCGATGCTGGGGCTGGCTCACCAGCCGATATCCCGGCAGCAGATGAGATAACCCCCCCGCCTCTCGACCACCCATGGCATTGGGCTGGCCGGTCAAGGAAAAGGGGCCCGTCCCCGGTCGGCCAATTTGCCCAGTTAGGAGATGGAGATTGATTAGGCTGGTGATCTTGGCGGTGCCCTCGCTGGACTGGTTTAGGCCCATCGACCAAAGGGAGAGAACCCTTTGGGATCCCTGCCAAAGCTTGGCTGCTTCGATCAAATCCTCGGTGGCAATTCCGCAGCGCTGGGCCACAATCTGCGGTTCATAATCGGCCAGCAAAGCTGCATATTCAGCAAAACCTTGGGTGAAGCCCTCGATAAAATCAGCAGCAATGGATCCCCACTTTAACAACAAATGGGCAATCCCATTGAAAAGATCGATATCGGTTCCAGGACAAATTTTTAAGTGGAGATCAGCAGCTTCTGCTGTTTGAGTGCGCCGGGGATCCACGACCACCATTTTGAGGGGGGATCCGGGCTTGTGCCGCTTCTTCAGGCGATTAAAAAGAATGGGATGGCACTCTGCTGTGTTGGTGCCCACCAGAAAAGCCAGATTGCAGAGATCGAGATCCTCGTAGCAGCAGGGGGGGCCATCGGATCCCAGGGATTGGGTGTAGGCCGAGACGGCTGAGGACATGCACAGGCGCGAGTTGGTGTCAAAATTATTGGTTCCCAGACAGCCTTTCATCAGCTTTTGAGCAACGTAATAGTCTTCAGTGAGCAACTGCCCCGATCCATACATGGCTATGGAGTGGGGGTTGTCTTTGAGGCAGCGCAGCCGAGAAACCATCTCCTCAAAAGCCTGATCCCAAGAAATGCGACGAAAGGGCTGATCCAAGCTCTCCCGAAACAGGGGATAGAGCAGCCGATCCCGACCAACTGCCTCCAGGATCGTGGCCCCCTTTACACAGACCATCCCCAAGCTGGAAGGATGATCCCGGTCGCCTCTCATTTTCCAGTCACCTGAGGCTGTTGCAACCGCCTCCAATCCACATCCCACACCGCAGTAGGGACATAGGGTTTTGATGACGGCTTTTTCCGGCTCCATCGCGGTCACCATGAGTGGGGATCCCTATTAAACGCCCAATTCTCTCGCATTTTGGATCCCTTAGCTGAGAAGAGCGGCAACTTGGATCTCCAAGCCAGGTAATACAACCTAGCTCTTGTCAGTGTCCTGTTCAGCTAGCCAAAGATGGCCATCTTGAGTTTGGATAAAAACGTATTTGCTTCTGGGAAAAATCAGCCAGACTTCCAGTACATCGGAGCTGAGATACTCTTGGGCTTTTAGGAAAATATCTTCTCCACAGTCGGTTGGAGAGAAGATCTCCTCAACCAGAGGATAGCTCTGCAGCAGCGTGGCAATATCCTCTCCAAATTGCTGGATTAAATCTGGAGACAGGTAGGCAACATCAGGTCTTCTGACTTTGCCTGTCGTTTGGCAGGGAGCCTTCACCAAAACCATACCCCCCAATGGCAGACATTCAACATAACCGAGCCAACGGAAGAGAAGTCGGGTTTGGATCTTTGCATGCCCTAAGGTTTGCCCCACTTTCTCCATAATGTAGCCATCTACCCATTTGGTTTGGGCAACCGGATTGGCCAGATAGTCGGCAAGGGTTTTGGGCAAGCTAGAGACCCGCTTCTCCATTGGGAGATCGGTTGGAACTACCTGAACCGGAGCAGTGGCCATCAACTTCCCTCTCCAAGTATTTTGAACCCTAGCTCAATCCCCTCCATGGGCAAAGCGGCGATAGAGGAAGTCAAGGGCGCGGTTACGCAATTCGTAGAACTCAGGCATTTCCATAATGCGGGAGCGGATGCGCGGTCGCTCAAAGGGAATGGTCAAGATCTCGCCGATATGGGCAGCGGGGCCGTTGGTCATCATCACCACACGGTCTGACAAGTAGAGAGCCTCGTCGATGTCGTGGGTAATCATCAAAACTGTGCAGCGGTGATCCCGCCAAATGGCCAGCAGCTCATCTTGTAGATCTTCCTTGGTAATGGCATCCAAGGCCCCAAAAGGCTCATCCAAGAGCAAAACTTGCGGACGAACGGCAAGAGCACGGGCAATGGCTACCCTTTGCTTCATGCCTCCAGAAAGCTGCTTGGGCCGCTTGTGGGCTGCCTCTGCTAAGCCTACCAATTCTAGGTGTTCTTCAACGATTTCCCTTTTCTCCCGCCGGGATTTGTTTGGGTAAACCTGATCCACCACCAGATAAATATTTTCAAAGGCAGTCAGCCAGGGCAAAAGGGAATAATGTTGAAACACCATCATCCGATCTGGCCCTGGGGAGGTGATGGGCTGGCCCTTGAGGGTAATGGCTCCCGAAGTGGGAGTCGAAAAACCCGCCACCATGTTGATCAAGGTGGATTTGCCACAACCCGAGTGGCCAATAATGCAAACAAACTCACCGGCAGCCACTTCCAAATTGACATTTTCCAGCGCAACAAAGGATCCGGCTGAGGTAAAGTAGGTTTTGCCCACATTCTGAAGACAAAGAAGGGGCAGTCCTGCAACCGGAGATGCAGAAGATAGCGGTGAGGAAGATAGGCGAGAACTGGTCATCATGGTGTTTTCCAATCGAGAGTTTAAGGTAACAAAAGCTAAACTTCGCTGAGCCGGTACTCCTGCAGCTTCAGATCCTGCCGGATGGCTACAGACTCTAGGTAGGCAACGGGATCCTCTCCGTCAAAGCGGGATCCATCGCCAAAGAGTAAAGCTCCGCGGTCGTGGGCCCGATCCGGAAGGCCCAGTTCTCTGGCGGCTAGGGCGTAGGTTTCGCTGTCCAGAACTTGGTCGAGAACCGAAACCCAATTGCGGGGAAAAGGGCAGAGGCCCCAGCGAGCCATCTGCGTCAGGATCCAGAGGTGTTCCAATCTTTCCGGACAGGTGTTGCGCCCGTTGGCAAACTGGTGAAAACCGGTGAGGGCTTGGGATTCATCGGCAATTCCCCGCTGCAGAATACCCGTCCACCCCGGCTGCAGATCCTCCAGGGCCACGCCCACATACTGGGGCTGAGCCAGCCACTCCAAGATCTCAGAACGGTGCTGCGGCTGATCGCAGTAGTGACAAGCCTCCAGTAGTGCTTTGACCAGAGCCACGTGGGTGCGGGGGTAGCTTTGGGCCCAGTCCTGGCGCACCGTCAGCACCTTTTCGATGTGGCTGGGTAAGATTTCAGGGGTGGTGGTGACGATAAATCCCAACTGTTCCCGCACAGCGCGGGAGTTCCAGGGCTCGCCCACGCAGTAGCCATCGATGTTGCCGGCCTTGAGGTGGGCCACCATCTGCGGCGGCGGGATCACCGTCAACGTAACGTCCCGATCCGGATCCACCCCCCCACCGGCCAGCCAGTGCCGCAACAGGAAGTTTTGCATGGAAGCCGGATGAACCACTCCCAGGGTGTGGACTGTGTCGGGGGTGTGGTTGAGGTATTGGCGAAAATCCGCCAGGCTTTGAACGCCTCGCTCCAAAAGTCTGCGCCCAAAGGTAATGGCGTTGCCGCCGCGGGAGAGGGTTAGCGCGGTAATCAAAGGCACCGGAACTCCCCCCACCCCCAACGTGGAGGCCAACGGGATCCCGGCCACCACCATGGCCGCATCCAGCCGACCGGAGCGGATCCCTTCCCAGATGGTCTTCCAGCCTGGCTCCCGCACCAGGGTGACCTGCTCCAGGCCATGCTTTTGAAACAGGCCTTTTTCCTGCGCCACCACCAGCGGGGCGCAGTCGTTGAGGGGCACAAAGCCAACCTCCAAATTGACCTTCTCCAGGCCGTGTTTGGCAATGGCCACGCGAACAGGCGTTTTTTGGCGAGCCCGCTTTTGCTGGTTGAGAAAGTAGATCATCTCTCCCCGCAGGCTGTAGTAGTCGGGGTGACGCACCACTTCCAAACGATGGCGGGGTCGAGGAAAAGGGATCCGCAAAATCTGGCCAATGCGGGCCTCCGGGCCATTGGTCATCATTACCACCCGATCCGAAAGCAGCAGCGCCTCATCCACATCGTGGGTAACCATGACACAGGTGAGCTGCTCCGCCTGGGCAATCTCCATCAGTTGCTCCTGCAGGTTGCCGCGCGTCAAGGCATCCAGAGCGCCAAAGGGCTCATCCAACAGCAGCACCCGCGGACGGATGGCCAAAGCCCGGGCAATGGCTACCCGCTGTTTCATCCCTCCTGACAGATGGGCCGGTCGCTTGTCGGCTGCCCCCTGCAACCCCACCTGGCGGATGTGCTCTTCCACAATCCGGCTTCGCTCTGCTTTGGGAAGGGATCCCAGCACCTCGTCCACGGCCAGGGCAATGTTCTCCCGCACGGTCAGCCAGGGCAGCAGGGAATAGTTCTGAAACACCACCATGCGATCCGGGCCGGGATCCGTAACCTGTCGGCCCTCCAGGAGAATGCCCCCTCGGGAAGGCTTTTCCAGGCCGGCGATGATGTTGAGCAGGGTCGATTTGCCACAGCCGGAGTGGCCAATTAGCGAGACAAATTCCCCTTTTTGGATCTCCAGGTGGATGTCTTTCAGGACAGGATAGACCTCTCCGTTGTCGAGGAGAAATTCCTTGTCGACATGATCCACTTCAATGTAAGGCTGGGTCTTCATGATTCCCCTGAGATGATTTCTGAGAGCATGGAGAAATTGTCAGCAACCAATCTAAAACTCGGCCAAGCTCATTTAGCGATCCTCAGCCACCACCAGCGAGCCAATCCAAGCCGTGATGCGATCCAGCAGAAGACCCACCATCCCGACATAGATCAAAGCCAGAATGATTTCGCTGATGCGGGAGCTATTCCAGGCATCCCAGATGAAAAATCCAATGCCCACACCGCCAATCAACATTTCCGCTGCCACAATGGCCAGCCAAGACAAGCCCACCCCAATGCGCAGGCCGGTAAAAATATAGGGCACAGTTGCCGGGAAAACGACTTTGAAAAAGTACTTCCAGCCGGACATGCGCACAATTCTCGCCACATTGCGGTAGTCCTGTGGGATCTGCTGTACGCCGACAACGGTGTTGATCAAAATGGGCCAGAGGGCCGTAATGAAGATTACAAAAATGGCGGAAGGGTTGGCATCTCGAAAGGCAGCCAAAGAAATCGGCAGCCAGGCCAAAGGCGGCACCGTGCGCAGCACCTGAAAAATGGGATCCAAAGCCTCGTACAGCCAGCGATTGACCCCGATGATCATGCCGCCCACAACCCCCACCAAGCCGGCCAGGGCAAACCCAATGAACACCCGCCGCAAGCTGGCCCAAATTTGCCAGAACAGCCCTTTGGCATTGCCGCCATAGTCAAAAAAGGGATCTTTAATGAGGGGATCCCAGGTGTCCTGCCAAACTTGGAGAGGCGTGGGCAAATTGGCTCCGGGACGGCTGTAAATGATTTGCCAGAGAATCAGGACGAGCAAAATGGCCGTAGCGGGCAACAGAATGCGACGCAGCGCTTTGTGGATTTGGACTCTTTGCCGCCAAGCAGAAGAAGGTGCAGAACTGGCGGGGGAACCGATTCCGGTACTGGACTGAAGAACAGAACCTTGGCCGGTTTTCAGCAGCCAGTGGCCTAGGCCAACCAGTAGGGGAAGCAGGATCCGAAAGAGGTGGTAGCCCAACTGTAGGGCAGAGTGGAAAATCCTCATGGCTTGCTGGGAGTAAGGTTGAAGTCAACTTAAGAGGATCCCAAGAGAGAAGGGGTTTCAGTTGAACACTCTTTGTGGGGATTCGGGGATCCCTTCTCTCCTGGACAGAGGGTTTGCAGCTAACTTGCTGGGGAAAGTTGGGAAATTAGGCCAGCTTCTTAATCGCCAATTTCTCCAGGTAGGCGGCAGGATTTTCGGGATCGAACTGCACCCCGTCGAAGAAGGTTTCCACTCCTCGAGAGGTGCTGGGGGGAATGGCTGCCCCCTGACCAATGGCTTTGGCAGCTTCTCGCCAGAGTTCTTCCCGATTCACCCGCTCCACCAAGGCTTTGGTATCGGTGTCGGCAGGCAGATAGCCCCAGCGGATGTTTTCGGTCAAGAACCAGAGATCGTGGCTCTTGAAGGGGTAGGAAGCGTAGTTCTGCCAGAACTTCATCAGGTGGGGGCTGTTTTCAACGACCTTGCCGGTGCCGTAGTCAAAAGTGCCCCGAGAACGGCCCAAGATATCGGGCACAGGCACCCCCAGCCAGCGGCGGTCGCCGATGATGCGACACATCTCCTCTTTGTTTTCCATCTGGTCGCACCAGATCTGGGCTTCTAGCACCGCTTTCAACAGGGCAAGGGTGGCTTTCGGGTGCGCATCCACCCAGTCGGCCCGCAGGGCAAAGGCCTTTTCCGGGTGGCCGTTCCACAGCTCGCCGGTGGTGAGGGCACTATACCCCTCTTTTTGGTTCACCAGCTGGGCATTCCAAGGCTCGCCCACACAGAAGGCTTCCATGGTTCTGGATTTCATATTGGCCACCATCTGCGGCGGCGGCACCACAATGATGGAGACGTCGCTAGTGGGATCGATCCCGCCTGCGGCCAGCCAGTAGCGCATCCATAGGTCGTGGGTACCGCCGGGGAAGGTCATCGCACATTTGGGATCCCCGCCGGCAGCTCGGACCTCGGCAAACTTGGCCTTGAGGGGGGAACTATCCAGGCCGATTTGCAAATCCCGATATTGGTTGGAAATGCTGATGCCCTGACCGTCCAGATTGAGACGGGCCAAAATGTACATAGGCACCGGCTTGCCATCGGTAACTTTGCCGGTGGTGATGAGGTAGGGCATGGGGGTGAGGATGTGTGCCCCATCGATGCCGCCGGCGGCGGATCCCAGCACCAAATTGTCGCGGGTGGTGCCCCAAGAGGCCTGCTTGACCACCTCCACGTCTTTCATGCCGTACTTGTCAAAGAACCCCTTTTCTTTGGCGATGATCAGGGGGGCCGCGTCGGTTAGAGCGATGAACCCCAGCTTGGCGCTGGTGGTTTCGGGAGTATCGGCCTGCGCCACCCAGTAGCCTTTGCCCAAGGATTGCGATTGGGCGCGCGGGATCCCAGCCGTGGCCGCCCCAGCCGTGAGAGCAGCCACCCCGGCCAAAAATTGCCGACGGGAGACGGGAGAGGAAGTGCTGAACAGCTTAGACATCGAAACCTCCAAGATTTACAACGATGAAGAAAGAAAAACTTTCAGGACGGCAACAGAACCGCTAGCGGGTTACCAAAACAGAAGCCTGGGCGGCGGACGGATGCTGACGCGGCCTGGCCCCAAAGTGCTCCCTGAGTAACTCCACCAAGACCGGCTTGAGGTCTTCGCAAGGGATCCCTTTGCGCACGCATTCGCCCAGCTTGGCGTCTTTGCCCACCTCTCCCCCCATGTAGATGTCCACGGCCTCTACCACCCTGCCGTCCTTGCGAGCAGTGGTGCCCATAAGGCCGATATCGGCTACTTGGGGTTGGCCGCAGGAGTTGGGGCAGCCCGTCCAGTGGATGCGCACCGTTTGGGGGATCTCCAGCTCCGCCTCCAGCTCCTCCATCAAGGCCACAGCCCGGTTTTTGGTCTCGATAAGGGCAAAGTTGCAGAACTGGTTGCCCGTACACGACACCAGCCCCCGCTGCAAGGGCCCTGGGTTGGGGGAGAACTTCTTCAAGAGCGGCTCTTTGAGGAGCGGGGCCACTCGGGAGTCGGGCACATTGGGGATGAGCACGTTCTGCTCCACTGTCAGCCGCAGCTCCCCGGAGCCGTACACCTCCGCCAAGCGGGCCAGCTCCATCATCTCCAGGGCGTTGAGCCGCCCCACCGGCACATGCAGGCCGACAAAGTTGAGGCCCGGCTGCTTCTGGGCATGCACCCCCAGCAGATCCCGCTTGTGCCAGACCACCTCGTCTTTTTCCGCTGCCCTGGGCAGAGGGTGGCCTATCTGGCGCTCCACAGCCGCCCGGAACTTCTCTAGGCCCCACTCGTCAATGAGCCACATCAGCCGTGCCTTTTGTCGGTTGGCCCGCAGGCCGTGATCCCGGTAGACCAGCAGCACCGCCTCGCACAGAGGAACCACATCGCGGGGATCCACCCAGACATCTAGGCCAATTGCCTCGGCGCAGCGGCGAGCAGAGAAAAAGCCGCCCACCAGGACGTTGAAGCCCAGGCGGCCATTTTTGAAGGCGGGCACAAAGGCCAGGTCGTTGATCTCCGCATGCACGGAGTTGTCACGACAACCGCAGAGGGCGATGTTGAACTTGCGCGGCAGGTTGCTGAAGGAAGGGTTGCCCTCGCCGTTGTTGGTAACCATGTCCTGCACCTTGCGAGTGAGGCCGCGCACGTCGATCAGCTCATCCGGGTCAATACCGGCCAGAGGGGATCCCGTGATGTTGCGCACGTTGTCCATGCCCGACTGGATGCTGGTCAGGCCTACCTCTTTCAGGTAGCCCAGGATCTGGGGCATTTCCTCGATGGGGATGCCGCGCAGTTGCAGGTTCTGCCGGGTGGTGATGTCGGCTACGCCCTGTTCTCCATAGGGGTGGATGATTGCGCCCAACATCCGCATTTGGCCGCTGGTTAGGATCCCATTGGGCAGGCGCAGCCGCAGCATGAACTGACCTGGGGTGCGCTTGCGAAAGAAGATCCCCAGCCACTTGAGGCGGTGATCCCGGTCGTCTTCAGGAATGTTCTCCCAACCCATCCGGGCAAACGCCTCCAGCTCGGCCTTGACTGCCAGCCCATCCTTTTCGCTTTTGAGGCGTTCAAATTGGTTCGCCATGATCGCTGCCGTGGGGTGAACACTGGCTACCCTAGCGATAACGAACCGTTAACTTTGGTATTGGCAGTTACACTTTGTAACAGGTTATGCAGTTTTGTCATTCTCGAATTGCGCTTTATGCATAAAGTCAGGCTTCCAGGAGCAGCAGACCCCTCTTTCCCCTTTGGGAAAGGGGCTGGGGGTGAGGAAAAGCTAGTTGAGAGGGTTGAAAGAGTTGAAAGGCTCCATCTGCCAGAGCAGACGGGGCGGGATCCCCAGCCCTTCGGTGAGGGGTGCGGGCCGTTGGGAAGTTTGGGGATCGCAGTCGTAGAGAGCGGTGGTGTAGCGGTAGCTGTGGGGGGGGCCACCGTTGAGGCGAATGCCGCTAATTTCAAAGGTGTAGTTGCGATTGGGCTGGATCGAACCCACGGAGTAGGTCAAAGTTTCCAGGCCAAAGGCGGGATCCCCCACGCGGAGATCTCCAACAGGCACCGGCTCGCCGCTGAGGGCATCGGTGATGCGGACTTGGGCTTGGCTGAGATCAGCCTTGCCGCCACGGCTGGGCACCGAGAAAGACCAGCGGTAGGCAGACAGGGGCTGGCCGGAAAACCCTTCTAGGCGGTAGAGGTAGCCGTCTTTCTCCGGGAAGGCGATGAACTCTGGATCTGGCACCGACTCGTCAAAACCGAAGATCCAGTTGGCGTTGGCCTGGGTCACCCGTCCAGCCCGTGGGTCAAAGACAATGCCGTAGGCCCCCTGGGCGTACTGAGGATACAGGTTCCAGCGGCGATGCCCCACATCCACAAAGTTTTCTCGACCTGGCTCGGCAAAATAGATGTCCACCTGCCGCGCCAACACCCGGCCTGGATCGGGGCCGTTCAGCTCTAGGATGGGCCCAACCGCCAGGTTGCTGAAGCGGGATCCCGCCTCCCCAGCAGGGGTAAAGCAGCGCCAAGAAGGGGGCGGCTGGTGGCTGAGAGTACCATTGGCTACCTGCATCAAGGCCGCTTGCTGGGCGGCTTCTAGGAACTGAGGATTGAGCTTCACCGGCGGTAACTGGTGCAACAGCCGTAGAAAATTCAGCCGATCCATCATCTTTTGGGCTGCTGCAGGCGTAAGGCGACCGGGGTTGCAGGTAGCAACCTGGGGCTGTTCGGCGTAAATAGGCCCCGTGAAGCTGCGGGTCTGGCGATCCAACCGGCACAGGAAGCTGGCAATCGGCACTTCCCCTGCCCGCGGTGGCTCCATCGAGGTAGGGGATCCTCCACAGGCCGCCAGCAGACAAAGACAAAAGATCCCCGCGATCCTCAAAGCCCAAAGCTGAACCAACTTGGGCAACCGCTGCAAGGGCATGCAAAAACCAGCCGAATTATGAGCCGGTGGGGGTGGGGGTGATGCTGGGGGGGCTGACGGTGCTGCTGCTGCTCTCGCCACAAGCAGGCAACAAGCCCAGACAGGCAAACAGGGCTAAGGCCGCCAAAAGCTGGTGGGTCACTTTGGGTTGCAACGTAGCCATGACAACAAACCTCCCAAATGCTGTTGGGTTTGACCCTGTTCTATCACCTGGCCGAGTGGGCCACAGCGTCAAAACTCATGCCGACAAGGGTATAACTTAAGCCCAAGTCAAGGAACGCTCACCCAAGTCGGCTACATCCACCAGGACTGGGATCCAAGCCCACTTTTTCTCTCCACCCATAGTGGAGTACGGATCCCCACAACTGATACATTCACGCTGAACTCTCCTGAACATGGTTCAGGAAGGAAGCGATCGCATCCTGCCTATCTCTGAGCAGGAAGGCGGTATCCCGCAAAGCCCTGAGGAATACCCCCCGAGCGCTTTCCCCCTTCACTTCCCGGCAACCGTTGCGGTGGACTCAAGGATCAGGGGGAAACTTGGTCTACTATATCCCTCTCAATGACTTTTGCCAAACCGCCTAAAGCTCAGTAAATTCAGCAAAGTTCAGGGTTTTGGGGGTTAGAGGCATGCTCTTCTTGCGCTCAAGCGAAAGATTGCTGTGATCAATGCTGCTTTTTGCCCGATTGATAAGGGATCCCCAAAAGCTTGTCAGGGGGTGATCTGGAACTCCAGGTTGTAGGTTTGGAGTAAGTTTATGGTTTCGTGATCGGTGATGTTGGTGTCGGCCAGCTCCAAGTTGTAGAAATCGATGAACTCTTCGTGGTCAAAATAGGGGCCGGCATGCCAAGTGCCCATCTCCAGCTTGATAAAGCGATCCCCAGGCACCCGAAAGGCTTGAATCTGATCCACGTGCAGCTCATCGGCAGGCGGTGCAACACCAATAAACCACTCCTTGCCATTCAGGGATCCCAGGCACTGGGTGCAGCGGATGTGGTGGGTGATCTGAGTAAACTTGAGGCCGCGGCGAGGCAAGCGCATGATGTAAAAGCGGGGCTGCCCTTGATTCAAGAACAACTGAGCATCTTGACTGTCGAAGGGTTTGTGATCGGGAGTGGGGCAAATGACCTGTCCGTAGGGGGCAAAGTTTTCCGGTTCAGCGAGATGGGCCTTCAGTTGGCGCAATTGGCTGGTCACCCTGCTCTTCTCCTTTGCGTTTGACGAGCTGTCTTGTGTCTCACTGTTGCCCTACAACGTGAGCACGAGGGCGTGAAGACGCAAACAGCCCAGCGAACCCCATTCTATCGAGACTTGGCCAGGCAGCTTCCCTTCTGGGAAGGGATCCCTGAGCAAGCCCAAGCTGCTCAAGGTCGCAAGTACAATGGGAAAACTTCCCAGCCTCAGCAGAGCAAATGGCGATGCAGCGGGACTTGCAAGAGCTGATCATCTCTCCAGCTCAAGTGCAAAACCTCTCTCAAGTGCCGGTGGCTTGGTTGTATCGGCCTCGGCCCGTTCGTCGTTTTAAAGACCGTCTGCGCCAGTTCTCCGCTTTCTGGGATCTCCTACGCTTGCTGGTGACGCTGGACTTGTTCCTGCGTTTCTTGACCTTCTGGACAGGGGGATCCCTACTTACCCTGGTGGGGCGGATTTGGATCCCTGGCCTACAGGCCACTTGGGGCACTTGGCCGGTGGAATGGGGGATCCTGGCGGCTATTGCCGCCCTGGGCCAAGCCTATTGGATTTTCCGCAGCCGTCGCATGCCGCTGCTGTTGAACTTGCTGGGGGAAGTGGATCGCTACAACCGAATCATCCAGGCCATCCACGTCAACGACCAGTTGGTGGAAGCGGGCAACCCCGAGGTGAAGCTGGCCCAGAGGGCTGAGGTGATCGAAGCCCTGAAACTGACCCGGGCCGATCTCATCCGTGCCTTGAAAACCGAACGGATCTTGCGGCAAAACGAAGACCTGATCGAGCAGCAGAGCGAGTTCTTCGGCGATAACTTGGCAGCTTTGACAGCTCTGCAGGTGAGCGAGCAGGCCAGCGAACAGGGTCGTATCCTAGAGACTGCTTTACAGATTGCTTTGCAGGTGCGCTCCCAAATCCGCCGTTTGCAAGAGCGAGAAGCCAACCACCCCCCAAACAGGGATCCAGACAAGATTGAGAAAGATCAGCAGGATAGAGATGGCAACTCAGATGGGCAGTGAAACAGATGGTTATTTTTGTCGGCAGGCGGCGCTGTGGGTTCTAATCCTTGGGAGAAAGTTGAGGTTGATTGCACCGCGTTAGCAGGTCGGAGACCGAAATTGGAGTGACCCCATCTCCCTGATTGGTGCTAAATCCCCGCTCTGCACTATTCCGCACTGTCAAGATCGCCTGCCGGCGCTACACTGGGGCTTGTCTTGGATCCCTCTGTCATCCACACACCTCTAGATGAGCCTTTTGGCCCGCTCCCTGGCCTACGCCCAGAACCACAGCGACATGCTGTTTCAAGCTTTCGTCCAACACCTGCAACTGGTGGCGGTGCCTTTGGGAATGGGGCTGCTGTTGGGCTTGCCGCTGGGTTTTTTCAGCTCCCGCTCCCAGATGCTTTCTCTGGTGGTGATCAATGCGTTCAGCAGCCTGCGGGTGATCCCCAGTTTGGCCATTTTGTTTTTGGCCATCCCCTATTTCGGCCTCAGCTTCCGTTCGGCAGTTGTGGCTCTAACCCTTCTGGCTCTGCCCCCCATTCTGATCAGCACGGATGTGGCCTTCCGCAGCCTTGAGCTGGCCCTACGGGAAGCTGCCCTGAGCATGGGCATGACTCCTGGCCAGGTACTGCGGCACGTGGAGATCCCCTTGGCTTTGCCGGTGATCCTGGCCGGTGTTAGAACGGCTACGATTGAGGTGATTGCCAGTGCTACGCTAGCAGCGTTTATCGGCGCGGGAGGGCTGGGCACTTTTATCACCCTGGGGTTTGCTCTCTATGACAACGCCATCTTGCTGGTGGGGGCGGTTCCAGTGGCCCTTCTGGCTATTGCGGCCGAGATCGGCCTTGGCACTCTGCAGCGGGCTTTGGAACCTCCCCAAGCCTGAGGTTCTGTGAGGGATCCCATGCTGTCTTCCTCTAGTTCTTCTGAAGTGCGATCCCGGTGGCCTTTCCGCTCCATTCCTTTGCGGGTGGCGTTGCTGCTGCCCCTAGTGCTCTCAGTAGCAGGGGGAGTGGGGGGAGTGGCCTATCTCTCCTGGCAGGGCGGGCGACACCTGGCGCTGCGCTTGACGGAGCAACTGAGGCGGGAAGTTACCGACCGCACCGAAGAGCATCTTGCCAGATATTTGCAAATCCCCCTTCAGATCAATGCCCTCAATCAAGGGGCAGTGAGAGGGGAGCTGCTGCCCGATTTGACAACCCCCAGCCCAGCCGATCTGGAGGTGCTGGAAGCTCACTTTGCCCGCCAGTTGCAGCCATTTCCTGAGCTCAGCTATGTCGGCTTTGTCTCGGCTCAAGGGGGGTTTGTGATCGCCCGCCGTCACGCCGATGGGTCGATCTGGACTTACCACACACCCGGCCTCTTGCCGGGATCCGTCCAGGGCTGCCAACGGGATCCAGAGACAGGGGATCCCACTGGCCTGAGGAGGCAGTTAGGCTTTGTGGATTTGAGGCGGTTGTTCTGGTTTCCCCAGCTCCTGCAGCCGGAAGGGATCCGCGACACTTGGGTGGTAACCCGATTTTTTGCGGAGCTTCCTGCCCAGGATCCAGAGCGGCTGATCGTGACGTCCCTACCCTTGACCGACTCGGAGGGACGGGTTTATGGCAGCTTGGTGGCTTCCCTGTCCATTGCGCAGCTTCAAGCCTTCCTGGAGCGGCTAGAAGGCCGTTCTCCTGCAGAGGTGAGTTTTCTGCTGGACGAGGAAGGGCAGGTGGTGGCCAGTACGGCGGAGCCTGCTCCCCATCCGCTGCTGGTGGCTGTGCGAGAGCAGGTGGGCTCCTGGGAGACGGCCTCTTCTCAAAATCCGCTGCGCCTCGTGGTTGGCGGGATCCCCTACTGGGCGGAGGTGGAGTCCGTTCAGAGTGAAGGGAGGCTAGGTTTTTATTTCGTGTACGGGATCCCAGAGGCAACCCTTCTGGCCGAAGTCCATCGGGGCGCCCAACAGGCTGCGCTGCTGGGGGGTGGGCTATTGCTGAGCATGCTGGGGACAGGGATCCTCCTCGGCGAAGCTCTCTTGCGTCCCCTGCGCCGCCTCACCCAAGTAGCCGAGCAATTTATCCAAAGCGGTTTCCAGCCCTGGCCCCCTTTGGATCCCGGCCCCATCCAGGAGGTGCAGACGCTAACCAAAGCCTGGCAGCAGGCGGCAGCAGCTCAGCAGGCCCTGCTGGATCGTCTCTGGCAGCAGCAGCAAGAATACCGCGCCGTGGTGGAGCAGCAGACAGAGCTCATTTGCCGCTTTCGGCCCGATACCTGCATCACCTATGTCAATCCTGCCTACTTGCGCTTCTTCGGTCGGCGGGCAGAGGAGGTGGTGGGCCAACCTTGGCGGGATCGGCTGCCGGAAGAAGAGCAGGCTAAGGTGTTGCAAGCTTTTGCTGCTCTCACGCCTGAGCATCCTTTCTACTGCAGCGAGCGGGAGTACCCCGGAGAAAACGGCCAGTCCCGCTGGATTAGCTGGGTGGATCAGGGCATTTTCGACAGCCAAGGCCGCTTGGTGGAGATCCTGTCGGTGGGGCGGGAGATCACCGAGCAAAAGCGGGCAGAACAACAGTTGCAAGCCCTCAACCGGGAGCTGGAAGCCCAGGTGGAGCTGCGCACGGCCAAGCTGCAGCAAGCCTTGTATTTTGAGGGGGTGCTGCGCGCCATCAGCAGCCGGATGGTGGTCAGCCTAAACGAGGGGGAAATCCTGGAAGAAGTGGTCAGAGCCCTTGCCGAAGCGCTAAGCCTGACCTGCTGCCAAATCCTGCTGCTTTTAGAAGATGGGTCAACCTGGATCCCCGGCTACTGCTACTCCCCCCTTCTCTCTTCTGATGCAGCTCAGGGCGACAGGGCGGATCCCTTGCATGGCCGAGACTACGCCAGCGACCCGGAGTTCCTGCGCCTGCTGCAGTCCCATTCTTCCTCACAGCAGAAATGGAAAATCCACTGCTGTTGTCGGAAGGAAGGACGCTGGGTGCGGCTGCTGGCCTGCACCCTTTGGGACAAAGAGAAGCGGCTGGGAGCTTTGCTGTTGGAGCGGCTGCCGGAGCAAGAGTTTTCCGAAGACGAGATTCAACTGGCCTATCAGGTGGCCAACCTATGTGCCCTGGCCATTCGCCAAGCCCGTTTGTACCAAGCAGCCCAAGCGCAGGTGAAGGAATTGGAGCGGCTGAATCTGCTGAAGGATGATTTCCTCAGCACCGTCTCCCACGAGCTGCGCACCCCCATGACCAATGTGCGCATGGCCTTGCAAATGCTGCAAATGACCCGCGATAACCCCGAGAAACAGCGGCACTACTTCACCATTGCCCTGAAAGAGTGCAACCGGCAAATCGAGCTCATTAACGACCTGCTGGATATGCGACGGCTGGGAGCCGGGACGTATCTGCTGCAACCAGAGAATATTTTTCTGCCGCGGTATTTACAAGATTTGCTGGACGGGGCTCAGCCTTTGGCCCAAGCCAAACATCAACACCTGCAACTGCACCTGGAGGCAGGGATCCCCTCGCTTTGGGCCGACCCCACCTGCTTGGGGCGCATTCTGCGCGAGCTGCTGCACAACGCCATCAAGTACACGGCCCCCGAGGGATCCATCCACCTGCGGGTTGTCTCAGAAGGAGAGGGGATCCTCTTCGTCTGCAGCAACAGCAGCGAGATCCCAGAGCCAGAGCTGCCCCGCATCTTTGAAAAGTTTTACCGGATCCCGCAATCGGATCGCTGGAAGCACGGCGGCACCGGCCTGGGGCTGGCTTTGGTGAAGCAACTGGTGGAGCATATGGGGGGGAATATCTCCGTCAACAGCTCGGATGGATGGACGCATTTCCAAGTTTGGTTGCCCCAAGGTGAGGATCCTGCTCCGCCATTGCCCGGCCCACCCCCAATGTCAGAAGACCTCCCCTTTTGGAAAGAGGCTGGGGGTGAGGGGCATACCTGACCCCTATCCCGGCAAGACTTGTTGCTGCCAGAGGGCCTCCAGTTGCACCGTGTATTCGGAGTTCACGATGGGCACTGCCCCGGCAATGGCCTCTTGAATGGGGATCCCGGCGGCAGCCTCCAGTTGGGCAAAAGCTGTTTGGTAGTCGGCAGACAACCGGCTGACATCAATGAGCGGCAGATCCCCCCAGACCTCCGGCTTGAACTTTTCCAGCTGCCCCTCCGGGCTGGCCAAAACCTCCGCCAAGACCATCGCCCCCCAAGGATTGGCCGCATTGATGGGAATGGCCGTGAACGAGGGATCGATCAAGCTGGTGCCCGGGATCCCATAGGGGGTGGTGCTGGGGGGAAATTGGCCGTTGCCCTTGCGTAAGATCACCTGATCGATAAAGGTGGGGATGAGCCACACTTCGCCGTTGGCAAAAAGCTCCGCCAGGCGGGCAAAGGTGGGCGGGTAGGTTTGGCCCTGTCTCCACAGGAAGGGATCCAGCTTTCTCAGGTATTCCACCAGGGCAGGGGATTGTCGCGCCCAGAGATCGGCATCGAAGTCCGGCCCGCTGTACTGAGCATAGCCCCCGGTCACGCCGTAGAAGGCGCTCAACAAAAAGCGGCTGCCATGAAAATCCGGCGGGGCCACGTAGGTAAATCGCCCTGGGTTGGCCTCTGCCCAAGCCAACAGTTCGGCGTAGCTCTGGGGGGGATTGGGTACCCGTTCGGCATCATAGGCCATCAAAAAGTAGTTGCCGGTGTAAGGTGCAGAATAGCCCTCAGTGGGCAGGCCAAAATCCGTTGCAATATCGGCGGGATCATAGAAGGTCAAGCTGGGCAATTTCTCAGCAAAGGGGCCGAAGAGCAAATTCCCCTGCTTGAGGGTGCGGAAGTTGTTGCCATTGATCCAGATGAGATCGATGCTGCCGCCGCTGCGCAGCCCGGCCTGTACCTCCCCAATCACCTTGTTGACTGCTTCAACGGTATCCGTGAGCGGGATCCGGTTCAAGCGAATGCCATAACGCTCCTGCAACTGGCTTTTCACCCAGCCATCCACGAAGCCATTGATGGCCTCGCTGCCGCTCCACATGGCCCAGTTGACAGAGCTGCCCCGCGCCCGCTCCAGAATGTCTGCCCAGCTCAGGGATCCCAGATCCACCGTGTTCTGGGGGGCATTCTGGGCCAACGGAGAGCCTTGACCCAACACCCAAGCCCCCAGGGATCCCAGACCAGCCAACACCTGCCGCCGCTTCCAGAAAACGCTTTTGGGTTGCATAGCCTTGCCACCACCCCCATCAAACTTTCAGCTAAAACCAGATTTAACTCAAACTCTCCCCTCTTCCTTTGGGAAAAGGGCCGGGGGTGAGGGATCCCCGCCAACCCCCACAGGCCACAGAGCCTCTGGCGGCAAATGGATCCACACTGCCTGCCCCGGCGCAAACACCTGATGGGGAGCCACCCAAGCCTGCAGACTGCCCCAAGGGGTTTGTAAGGTCAGCCGTCGCTGGGTGCCCGCAAAGCGTTCCGCCATCACCTGGGCCAAGAAAACATTGTCGGCCAAGCCGGGCGGCTGGGGAAGCACCTGCACCTGTTCCGGACGCACCGTCAGCCGCACCTGACCTTGAAGTGGCACGGCGCTTTTCAAGCGGATCCCGTTGTTGAGGCGAAGCTGGTGACCCTCCGCCTGCGCATCGAAAAAATTGACCCCGCCAAAAAAGCGGGCAATGCGCTCGGAGCGCGGCTGCTGATAGAACTCCACAGGGGATCCCACCTGGTGTAGCTGCCCCTCAAACATCAGGCCGATGCGTTGGGCCATGGCTGTGGCTTCTGCTTGATCGTGGGTAACCAGCACCGTCGTCACCCCTGTTTCCGCCTGCAGCTCCAGGATGAGGGCCTGCATCTCTTGGCGCAGGTTGGCATCCAGGGCCGATAAAGGTTCATCCAACAGCAGCACCTTGGGCCGAATCACCAAAGCCCGCGCCAGGGCCACCCGCTGTGCTTGTCCGCCAGAAAGCTGGCTAGGCCGACGCTGAGCCAATCCGGGCAATTGCACCCGCTCCAGCATGCGCAAGGCGGCAGCCTCCCGCTCTGTCCGGGGAATGCCCCGCATTTTCAGGCCAAAAGCGACATTCTCCCCCACGCTCAGGTGGGGAAACAGGCGGCTGTGTTGGGACAGCAAAGTCACGCCGCGCCGTTCCGGCGGCAGAGGGTTGAGGGGGATCCCATCCAGCCAGATTTCCCCCGGATAGGGCAAGGGATCCGGCTCCAGCAGGCCGGCGATGAGATTGAGGGTGGTGGACTTGCCGCAGCCCGACGGCCCCAGCAGGGCGAAGATCTCCCCTGCCTCCACGCTCAAAGACAAATCCCTGAGGACAGGGATCCCTCGCTTGTGGAAGCGCTTGCTGAGGTGGCGGAGAACAAGGTGGCCCATGCTTGAGTTACCGATCAAACGCTCAATAGAGCTCTCAAGCTCTCCCAAATTAGAACACCCAAATTAGAACAGAAAATACCGCTGCGCCATGGGCAGCACCTCTGCCGGCTCGCAGGTGAGCAATTCTCCATCGGCCCGCACTTCATAGGTCTCCGGGTTCACCTCAATGCGGGGAGTGGCGGTATTGAGTTTCAAATCCGCTTTGCCGATCTCGCGGCAATTTTTCACCGCTACGGCCCGGCGCTGGATCCCCAGTTTTTCCGGGATCCCCAGGTCTAGGGCAGCCTGGGAGACAAAGAGGAGGCTGGTCTCGGTCAAGGCGCGGCCAAAGCTGCCGAACATGGGGCGGGGGTACACCGGCTGCGGGGTCGGAATGGAAGCATTGGGATCCCCCATTTGGGCGTAGGCAATCAGGCCCCCCTTCAGGACGATTTCCGGCTTAACCCCGAAAAAGGCTGGCTTCCACAGACACAGATCCGCCAGTTTTCCCACCTCCACCGACCCGATGACGTGGCTGAGTCCTTGGGCGATGGCGGGGCAGATGGTGTACTTGGCTACGTAACGCTTGGCCCGGAAGTTGTCGTTGCGGCTGCTGTCCTGCGGCAGAGGCCCCCGCTGCACCTTCATCTTGTGAGCCGTCTGCCAAGTGCGGATGATTACCTCCCCCACCCGGCCCATGGCCTGGGAGTCGGAAGAGATGATGCTGAACACCCCCATGTCATGCAAGATGTCTTCGGCGGCAATGGTTTGGGGGCGAATGCGGCTTTCGGCAAAAGCAATATCCTCCGGCACATTCTTGCTCAGGTGGTGACACACCATCAGCATGTCCAGATGTTCTTCGATGGTGTTGCGGGTAAAGGGGCGGGTGGGATTGGTGGAGCTGGGCAGCACGTTGGGCTCGGAGGCAATGCGAATGATATCGGGGGCATGCCCACCCCCGGCCCCTTCGGTGTGGAAGGTGTGAATGGTGCGGCCATTGATGGCAGCGATAGTGTCCTCCACGAAAGCGGACTCATTTAACGTATCGGTGTGGATGAGGGTTTGGATGTCGTACTCATCCGCGACCTGCAGGCAGCTGTCGATCACCGCCGGCGTGGATCCCCAATCTTCATGGATCTTGAGGCCGCAGGCCCCTGCTTCCACCTGTTCCCGCAAAGCTGCGGGAAAAGCCGCGTTTCCCTTGCCAAAGAAGCCCAAATTGACGGGGAACCCCTCCGCCGCCTGCAACATCTTGCCCAAGTTCCAAGCTCCAGGGGTGCAGGTGGTGGCGTTGCTGCCTGTGGCCGGCCCAGTTCCGCCCCCCAAGAGGGTGGTCACTCCCGAGGCGATGGCAAACTCGCACAGCTGCGGACAGATGAAATGCACATGGGCATCGATCCCGCCCGCTGTCAGGATCAGGTTTTCCCCGGCGATCACCTCGGTGCTGGGGCCCACCACCATGCCCGGCGTCACGCCTGATTGGATATTCGGGTTGCCGGCTTTGCCAATGCCGACAATGTAGCCCTCCCGGATGCCCACATCTGCCTTGACGATGCCCCACCAGTCCAGGATCAGGGCGTTGGTGATCACCAGATCCAAGGCCCCGTTGGCGCGGGTGGCCGTCGGCGATTGCCCCATGCCATCGCGGATGGTTTTGCCGCCCCCAAACTTAATCTCCTCGCCGTAGGTGGTGAAATCCTCCTCCACCTCGATGATCAGTTCGGTATCCGCCAGGCGCACCCGATCCCCTACGGTGGGGCCGTAGTTGCTGACGTATTGGCGACGGGGAATCTCTAGGGTCATAGGGTGGTATCTGCAAAAGGGCTGCCAGGGTTTTACCACACATCCCCACCCAGGGGATCCCTTGCTGTCTATTGTTCAGTTCCAACCCTTCCTGAGAACGGATTGGGTTGGCTGAAAATTCGTTACATATATTTACATCTATGATCGAAAGAACAATTGCCAATCGACTCCAGCCTCGATGGGACAAGGGATCCCTCGTTTAATTATTGTGAAGCAACTGAGGGCTCACAAACCCTGACCTATAATGCCAGGTAAGTCCTGCCCTGGGGGAATCTTCTGCCAAGGGGTAGGGATGCTTCGTTCCTTGTCGCAAGAGAGGAGTTCTTGATGACAACTACGCCAAAGGAGCGAGAGCCGAAGGTCAAGGTGTCGGTTGATGTGGATCCGGTTCCCACCTCATTTGAGAAATGGGCCAAGCCGGGCCACTTCGACCGCAGCCTATCCCGTGGCCCCAAGACCACGACCTGGATCTGGAACCTCCATGCTCTTGCTCATGACTTCGACAGTCACACCAGCGACTTAGAAGACGTCTCTCGTAAGATCTTTTCCGCTCACTTCGGCCACTTGGCAGTGGTTTTCGTCTGGCTGAGCGGCATGTACTACCACGGAGCTCAGTTCTCCAACTATTCTGCTTGGCTGGCGGATCCGATCAACGTCAAGCCCAGCGCCCAAGTGGTCTGGCCCATCTTCGGCCAAGAGATCCTGAATGGGGATGTGGGCGGCGGCTTCGAAGGGATCCGCATTACTTCTGGTCTATTTCACCTCTGGCGAGCTGCCGGCATCACCAACGAGTTCCAACTCCTCTGCACCGCTATTGGTGGCTTGGTGATGGCCGGGCTGTGCCTGTTCGCCGGCTGGTTCCACTACCACAAGCGGGCTCCCAAGCTGGAGTGGTTCCAAAATGTGGAATCGATGCTCAACCACCACCTAGCGGGCCTGCTGGGGCTGGGTTCTTTGGCCTGGGCTGGCCACCAAATCCACGTGGCCATTCCCATCAACAAGATGTTGGATGCGGGCGTGCCGGCGGATCAGGTGCCTTTGCCCCACGAGTTCATCCTCAAGCCCGCCTTGATGAAGGAGATGTTCCCCAGCGTGGATTGGGGCATCTTCAGCGGGGTGGTGCCCTTCTTTACCTTGGATTGGGGCAAATACGCGGAGTTCCTCACCTTCAAGGGTGGCCTGGATCCGCAAACGGGCGCCCTCTGGCTAACCGATCAAGCCCACCACCACTTGGCCATTGCCGTGCTCTTTATCGTGGCCGGCCACATGTACCGCACCAACTGGGGCATCGGCCACTCCATTAAAGAGATCCTGGAAGCCCACAAAGGCCCCTTCACCGGCGAAGGCCACAAGGGCCTCTACGAAGTGCTCACCACCTCTTGGCACGCCCAACTGGCCATCAACCTGGCCATGGTGGGATCCCTGAGCATCATCGTGGCCCAGCACATGTACGCCATGAACCCCTACCCCTACATGGGCATCGACTACGCCACCCAGATCTCCCTGTTTACCCACCACATGTGGATAGGCGGCTTCTTCGTGGTGGGGGGTGCTGCCCACGGGGCCATTTACATGGTGCGGGACTACGACCCGGCGGTGAACCGCAACAACGTGTTGGATCGGGTATTGCGCCACCGCGACGCCATCATCAGCCACCTCAACTGGGTGTGTCTGTTCTTGGGCTTCCACGCCTTTGGCTTCTACGTCCACAACGACACGATGCAAGCCCTGGGCCGTCCGCAGGACATGTTCTCGGACACCGGCATCCAACTGCAGCCCATCTTTGCCCAGTGGATCCAGTCGCTGCACACTTCGGCCATTGCCAGCACCGCTCCCTATGTGGGCGCCTCGGTTAGCCCCATCTTTGGTGGCGACGTGGTGGCTGTGGGTGGCAAGGTGTCCATGATGCCCATGGTGCTGGGCACGGCGGACTTCATGGTGCACCACATCCACGCCATGACCATCCACATTACGGTGCTGATCCTGCTCAAGGGGGTGTTGTTTGCCCGCTCTTCCCGGTTGATCCCGGACAAAGGCAAATTGGGCTTCCGCTTCCCCTGCGATGGCCCGGGCCGCGGCGGCACCTGCCAGGTCTCCGGCTGGGATCACGTGTTCCTGGGGCTGTTCTGGATGTACAACTGCATCTCCATCGTGATCTTCCACTTCAGTTGGAAGATGCAGAGCGACATCTGGGGCACCGTCAACGCCGATGGCACGATTGAGCACATCACCGGCGGCAACTTTGCCACCAGCGCCATTAACATCAACGGCTGGTTGCGGGACTTCCTGTGGGCGCAATCGGTGCAGGTGATCAACTCCTACGGCTCGGCTCTGTCGGCTTATGGGCTGCTCTTCTTGGGCGCTCACTTTGTCTGGGCCTTCAGCCTGATGTTCCTGTTCAGCGGTCGCGGCTACTGGCAGGAGCTGATTGAGTCCATCGTTTGGGCCCACAACAAGCTAAAAGTCGCTCCGGCCATTCAACCCCGCGCTCTGAGCATCATTCAGGGTCGGGCGGTCGGTGTGGCCCACTACCTGTTGGGAGGGATCGTCACCACCTGGGCGTTCTTCCTGGCACGGTTCGGCGCACTCGGCTAAGGCAAGGAGGAAGAGAGAATCATGACAACTGCAACTCGTTTTCCCCAATTCAGCCAAGACCTGGCCAGCGATCCCACCACGCGTCGGCTGTGGTATGGCATTGCCACCGCCCACGACTTCGAGACCCACGATGGCATGACGGAGGAGCGGCTTTACCAAAAGCTGTTCGCCACCCACTTTGGCCATCTGGCAATCATCTTCCTGTGGGCCTCCGGCAACGTCTTCCACATTGCTTGGCAAGGCAACTATGAGCAATGGGTAGCCAACCCCACGGGTGTCACCCCCATCGCCCACGCCATCTGGGATCCCCACTTTGGCAAGGCAGCGGTGGAAGCCTTTACCCAACCGGGGGGCGGCGGCCCCGTCAACGCGGCCTACTCTGGCCTGTACTACTGGTTCAACACCATTGGCCTGCGCACCAACGGCGATCTCTACGCCGGTGCCATTGGCCTGTTGTTGTTGGCGGCGGTGTTTCTGTTTGCCGGCTGGCTGCACCTGCAGCCCCGCTTCCGGCCTAGCCTGAGCTGGTTCAAGAACGCTGAAGCCCGTCTCAACCACCACCTGGCCGGCTTGTTTGGGGTCAGTTCCCTGGCTTGGACTGGTCACCTGGTACACGTCGCCATCCCCGAGTCCCGCGGGCAGCACGTAGGCTGGGACAACTTCCTTACCACTCTGCCCCACCCGGCAGGTCTGAAGCCCTTCTTTACCCTCAACTGGGGGGTCTACGCCCAAAACCCGGACACGGCCAACCATGTCTGGGGCACGGCAGAAGGGGCGGGCACGGCCATCCTCACTTTCTTGGGTGGCTTTAACCCCAACACCCAGTCTCTGTGGCTGACGGACATGGCCCACCACCACCTGGCCATCGCGGTGATCTTCATCGTGGCCGGCCACATGTACCGCACCAACTGGGGCATTGGCCATAGCATCCGGGAGATCCTTGGCGCCCACAACCCCCCCAAGGGCACTCCCTTCGGAGGCCTGCTGGGAGAAGGCCACAAAGGTCTCTACGACACGGTCAACAACTCCCTGCACTTCCAGTTGGCTCTGGCCTTGGCCTGTCTGGGGGTGGTGACCTCGCTGGTGGCGCAGCACATGTACGCCCTTAACCCCTACGTGTTCATGTCCATGGATCACACCACGGAGGCGGCTCTCTACACCCATCACCAGTACATTGCTGGCTTCTTGATGGTGGGGGCGTTTGCCCACGGGGCCATCTTCCTGGTGCGGGACTACGATCCTGAGGCCAACAAGAACAACGTGCTGGCGCGGGTGCTGGATCACAAAGAAGCGATCATCTCCCACCTCAGTTGGGTATCGCTGTTCTTGGGCTTCCACACGCTGGGGCTGTACGTCCACAACGATGTCATGCAAGCCTTCGGCACGCCCGAGAAGCAGATCCTGATCGAGCCGGTGTTCGCCCAGTTCATCCAGGCCTCCCACGGCAAGATGATCTACGGCATGGATGTGTTGTTGTCCAACCCCGACAGCCTTGCTTCTACCGCTTGGCCCAACTACGGCAACGTGTGGCTGCCGGGCTGGCTGCAGGCCATCAACGATCCCAATGGATCCCTGTTCCTGCCCATTGGCCCGGGTGACTTCCTGGTGCACCACGCCATTGCGCTGGGCCTGCACACCACCACCTTGATCCTGGTCAAGGGGGCGTTGGACGCCCGCGGCTCCAAGCTGATGCCGGATAAGAAAGACTTCGGCTACAGCTTCCCCTGCGATGGCCCGGGTCGGGGCGGCACCTGCGACATCTCTGCCTGGGATGCCTTCTACCTGGCCATGTTCTGGATGCTGAACACCATCGGCTGGGTCACCTTCTACTGGCACTGGAAGCAGCTTGGGGTTTGGAGCGGCAACACTGCCCAGTTCAACGAGAACTCCACCTACCTGATGGGCTGGCTGCGGGATTACCTCTGGGCCAACTCCGCCCAGTTGATCAACGGCTACAACCCCTACGGGATGAATAACCTGGCGGTTTGGGCCTGGATGTTCCTGTTCGGCCACCTGGTGTGGGCAACCGGGTTCATGTTCCTGATCTCCTGGCGCGGCTACTGGCAAGAGCTGATCGAGACCTTGGTGTGGGCGCATGAGCGCACTCCCTTGGCCAAGCTGATCCGCTGGAAAGACAAGCCGGTGGCCATGTCGATTGTCCAAGGTCGTCTGGTGGGTCTGGCTCACTTCACGGTGGGTTACGTGTTGACCTACGCGGCCTTTGTTATCGCCTCGACAGCCTCTCAGTCGGGGTAGCAAGCCCATAACCTGCTGAATAGGGATCCCTCGGCTGGTCCAGGGATCCCTTTTTTGTGAGTTGGTAGAGTGGTGATATGAAGTTTAGGGTCTGATGAGTTTGGTCGATGACTCTAGCCGCCCGATTGGATCCCTATATCAGGCGATATACCTTTGAGGAGTTTCATCGACTGATTGAGTCTGGACAGATTGAAGAGCCCAATCAGTTGGAGCTGATTGACGGGCTCCTAGTTCAAAAGATGACGAAAGGGGAGAGGCACGCCGCCTACTGTAGCCGCCTGTACCGACTGTTGGTGGGCCTTGTGCAGGAGCAAGCTATTGTGCGCACCCAGGATCCGGTGCAACTGCCCCCCAATCACGAGCCAGAGCCCGACTTTGCCATTGTGCGCTTTCAGCAGGATGAGTACCGCTCTCGGCATCCTCAGCCCGAAGACATCTATCTCATCATCGAAGTGGCTGATTCTTCCCTTACCTATGATCGGGAAGTCAAACTCGGACTCTACGCCAAAGCCGGGATCCCCAACTACTGGATCTTGAACTTGCAAGAGAACTGCCTAGAGACGTACAGCTTGCCAACAGGGTCGGGAGTTTACCAGAAAAGAGAGGCTTACACCCCCGAGGAGAAAGTTGGGATCCCAGGGATCCGGGCTGGAGAGTTGAGTCTGGATCAGGTTTTTTCCATCGGTTAAGGCAGGGATCCCTTGCCGGCAGATCGAATCTTGGCTGGCAGGAGCATGACTCTAGTCAATGATACGCTGGACTATACTGAAAATAATGTATAGCATGTTCAGTATAGCTGCTTGGTATGGCTAGGTATGTAAAACCGAGAGAAGCGGCGGATTATTTTGGGGTGTGTCTCCACACTTTGAGGCGATGGGAACAGAAAGGCTGGATCAATGCAATACGTACACCATCTGGTAGGGCGAGAAGGTATGACCTCGACAGCTACATTGGCCTCCGGCCCGCTGACGCGAACAGAGCGCCCAAAAAGGACAAACGAGTCGTTGTGTACGCCCGAGTCAGCAGTCGAGGGCAGAAACCAGACTTGGAGAGACAGATTGCAAGACTGGTTAACCTCTATCCTGGAGCCGAAGTGGTCGGAGAGATTGGCGGCGGTCTCAACTTCAAAAGACCAAAGTTCCTTGCCTTATTGGAACGAGTTCGTGCGGGAGATGTCGGAACAATTGTGGTCGCTCACCGGGATCGACTCTGCCGGTTTGGATTTGAGTTCGTTGAGTGGTAGTGCCGTCAATACGGATGCGAAATCTTGGTTCTCGATGACGATCACCTTTCTCCCCAACAGGAACTGGTTGAGGATATCCTCACCATCCTGCACTGCTTCAGCAGTCGGCTCTACGGACTCAGAAAATACCGGGCTGCAATCGAGAAAGATACGGATTTATCCGGAGCCAGCGCTGGCTAAAGTTTGGAAGCGGTGGCAAGCGGCGTGCCGGTACTGCTACAACCAAGCGATTGCCTATCAGCGCCGGCATGGTGTTCCAAAAACGGCCAGAAAGCTGCGGGACATCATCCTGCACTCCGACCTGCCCCAGTGGGTGAAGGACGCCCCCTGCCACATCAAGCAGAACGCGGTCGTCGAGGCGTGGTTGGCGTTTCGCCGAAGCAAAGACGCGAGGTTTCGCAGTGTGCGGGACGGGTCGCATACGCTGCAATTCAACGCCGGCAACTTTCGCAATGGGACGTGGTATCCGAAACTCACCCGAGGCTTGGCGTTCCGTGCATCCGAGGAGATGCCCAGAGAATGGGCACGTGGGACTGAACTAATGCGGGTGAAAGACAGATGGTATGCCATCTTTCCTGAGCCCGTGAACGAGCAGTGTTCGTTAGCAAAGGGGGTTGTTGCGCTTGACCCTGGAGTAAGAAGCTTCTTCACAGGGTTTAATGGAGCGGGTTTTGTAGATATTGCCAAAGGAGACTTCGGTAGAATCGCTCGGCTGTGCTACCACCTAGACGATCTGCAGTCTAGGCTGAGCAAAGCACCGAGACTCAGGCGCAGGCGAATGCGGCAAGCGGCGTTTCGTCTGCGGGAGAGAATCAGGAACTTGGTGGACGAGTGCCATCGCAAGGTAGCGGCGTTCTTAACGGATAACTACCGATTGATATTCCTCCCCACTTTCGAGTCAGCCAAGATGGTTGCCAAGGCGGGGAGGAAGTTTGGTAGCAAGACGGCGAGGGCGATGCTCACCTGGGCGCACTATCGGTTCAAGCAGTTCCTGAAGTTTCAAGCCCAAAAGAAAAACGTGGTCGTCGTGGAAGTATCGGAAGCGTACACCAGCAAAACCTGTACCAAGTGCGGGCACATCCACACTAAGTTGGGTGGCGCAAAGGTGTTTAGATGCCCAAAGTGCAACCATAGGCTACCACGAGATTGGCAAGGCGCTCTGGGCGTCATGCTCAGGGCTTTGCGGGATACCGCCGTTCTGTTTGGAAACGGACAGAATGCTATCGCTTCACCGCTGAGCAGTAATGCTCAGCAGTGTTCAGCGTAAATGTATCAGGCTATAGAAGCCGAGGGATCCCCTGACCTGCTCTCCGGTGAGACCTACGGCTCGCCAACAGGAGCAGAGCCGTCCGCGTCAGCGGGGCGGAGTCCTCATCCCGTAGACTTTCCCAATGCAGTAAGGAATCCGTCCTACCGGCGTGAGCAGTCTTCTCAGCTTGCCGTTCGCCTCAGCGGGACGGAGTCCTTGGAGGAGGAGGTGCCTTTTTAAGCGCTATCTAGCGCTATCTTAAGTTTGATAAAGCCAGCCTCATCTTGCCGACGATGACCTTCCCCATCTCTCCCTTAATTCGCTGCGCTGTGCAGGCTCTGTACTGGGGACTGGTTCTGCCCCTACCCATCCTGCTGGCTCGGCAACAGGCAACACCTCTTGAGCTGGGATCCCTTTGGATTGCTCTGCTGCTGGGATGGGGGGTAGTCCTGGGATCCCTGAGCCAGCAGATTCAGTTGGACGAAGAGGGCATGCAGGCCACCTACCCCAGTTGGGTGCCGCCTTTTGTGCGGCAGGAGTGGCAGATCCGGTGGGCCGATATCGAGCGCATTGAGCCCCGCTCCACCAGCCAGGGTGGTATGGTGTATTACTTGGTCAGCCGAGGGGGGGATCGCGTACTTTTGCCGATGCGGGTGACCAGGTTCAAGCAGCTGTTGGCTGAGATTCGACGGCACGCTCAACTGGAGATTGGCGGGCTGCGCCCCTACGTTCAGCCTTGGATGTACGGGCTCCTAGGATGTTTTGCTCTGCTTCTGTTGCTCTGGGATGGGATGGTCGCCATCTGGGTCTGGGCAAGTCCGGTGGGAACCTAGCGCAACCACAGACGGTTCCGGGTCTAGCCATCCCGACAGGGATCCCAGCTCCAGCGGGCGGTTGCAGTCCAGATCCCGCCCACGCCCTTCTGCGCAAGCGTTGCGGAGCAGCAGGATGGAAATTTGGAGAAGGTTGGAAATGAGCTGATACATTTACGCTGAACACTGCTGAACATCACTGTTCAACTATGCAGCGATAGCATTCTGTTTGTTTCCATTCGCGTCAGCGGGACGGAGTCCGAACAGAATGGCGGTATCCCGCAAAGCTTTGAGTAGAATACCCAAAGCGCAGTTTCCGTGTCGTCTTACTACCAATTTTCTGCTTTGCTTTGGCTACCATGTTGGCAGACTCGAAAGTAAACAGAAAGATCAACTGGTAGTAATCCGTACTGAACATATTATACATTATTTTCAGTATAGTTGAGCTTATTATTGACTAGAGTCATGCTCCTCCGCTGGGCGACCCCTGGTGGCGGTGGGGGTATCCTGAGAGCAGTGGAACTTAGCCCCCTCTTGCCAGCTCTTCCCCTTCGCGACAGCGGTGCGGAGCACTTTGTCTGGGATCCCTGCTGCCCCTTCTCTGGAGAGGTTGAGTCTTGAGCAGGTCAACCTCTCCGCCTCTTCACTGGCCCTGCTGGACCATTGCCCCCGCCTGTTTCGCTATGTGTACCTGGAGCGGTTGATCTGGCCCGCTGCCAGTGTTTTTGAGCACGAGCTGGAGCAGAGGCGCGGACGGCAGTTTCACCGTTTGGTGGAGTGGCACAGCCGCGGGCGGCAGGTGGAGCCGCGTTTGTCTGCCCTGGATGAAGTGGTGCAGCAGGGGTGGCAGGTGTTTTTGGCCAGTCCCCATGCCCATCCCCAGGGACGGGTGTTGGCGGAGTTGCCCCTGTGGCAACGGATTGAGGGCTTTAAGTTGATAGCCCGTTTGGATCGGCTGGTGATTATCCCCGGATCCCTGCACATCCTGGACTGGAAAACTGAGCGTCAACGTCCTCGCGATGAACAGTTGGCCCAAGACTGGCAGGTGCGCCTTTACCCTCTGCTGCTCTGCGAGGTGGCCCAGCAGCTGCCCCTGGAAGGCCCTTTTGAGCCGGAGCAGGTGCAACTGACCTTTTGGTATGTGCAACATCCGCAGCAGCCCTTCCACCGGTATTACAGCGCCGCCGCCTATGAGCAAGACCTGGCCCACCTAAGAGCCACTCTGAACCACCTGCGGCAACTGGAGGCGCAAGACTTTCCCATGACCCCCCACACTGAGCGCTGCAACAGTTGTCTGTTTCGCTCCCGCTGCCATGGGCTGCTACCGGAAGGGATCCCTTCCCAAGACCTCACGGATTGGGTCTGGCCGATGCAGGAGCCCGCGACACCTGCGGATCCCATCCCTGATACCTATTGAGGGCCGGGGCAGGAGCTGTTTTGGCAGCAACCCATGCATACCCTATTATGGGGCCGTTCGCGATAGCGAGACGGAGTCCTTTGTTCCCAACGTTTCCCATCTGGAAAGGCTACGGCCAGGGATCCCCGTTTGCAGGGCTGAGCCTGGAACTGGTGCCCCTGGTGTGGAGGATAACTGCAATTTTCTCGGAGACTTGCATACTGGGTTAGATGGTTTTATCAGCGCTGTCAACTGTGATCGCGAGTGTCATCTCCAGTATTTCTACCCTCCGGGATCCCGACTGGGATGTAGAAGTGGCGGGCCTCTACAAGCGTTTTGGCGATTTTGTGGCCCTCAATGGCATTGAGCTGAACATCCGGCGGGGGGAGTTTTTCGGCCTGCTGGGCCCTTCCGGCTGCGGCAAGACCACCCTGCTGCGTATCCTGGCCGGCCTGGAGATGGCCGATGCTGGGGAAGTGGTGATTCGAGGTCGCCCGGTGAGCCACCTGCCCGCCCACAAGCGCAACGTCAACACGGTGTTTCAGAGCTATGCCCTTTTCCCTTTTATGACGGTGGAGGACAACATCGCCTTCGGCCTGCGCATGCGGGGTGTGCGGGGAGAAGCTCTGCGCAAGCGGGTAGCGGCTGCTATGGAATTGGTGGAGATTGCAGCTCTGGCCAAGCGGAAGCCCCATGAGCTGTCGGGGGGACAGCAGCAGCGGGTGGCCTTGGCTCGGGCTTTGGTGAACGAGCCGGAAGTGCTCTTGTTGGATGAGCCGCTGTCGGCGTTGGATGCCAAGTTGCGCAAGCAGCTTCAGGTGCAGTTGTGCGAGTTGCAGCGCCGCCTGGGCATGACCTTTATTTTCGTTACCCACGACCAAGAAGAGGCTTTGGTGACCAGCGACCGGGTGGCGGTGATGCGGGCGGGGCGCATTGAGCAAGTGGGCCTTATCGATGAGGTGTACGAGCGCCCGGCGACGGCCTTCGTAGCCGACTTTTTAGGGGCCAGCAACCTGATCGAGGGGATCGCCTGTGGGACGGACTGTGTGGATACGCCCTTGGGAAAGCTGAAGGTCTTGGGGATCCCGGCCAGCTCGGAACCGGTGCAACTGGCCATTCGCCCGGAAAAGATCCAGCTCTCTCGCAGCGGCTGGGATCTGCTGCCCAACCAGGTGCCGGTGCGGGTGGAAAACCTCATCTACACTGGGGCTGAGAACCAATACCTGTTGCGGACAAACCAAGGTCAGCAGCTCAAGGCCACGGCCCTCAACACCGATATTGAGGATGCAGGGTTTGAGATCGGCGCAGCGCTGGTGGCCCACCTACCCCCGAAAAGCCTAATCCGTTTGCGACGGGATCCCCGTCAGGAGGAGACTGGATGTTGAAGCTGCCATCTCCTGTGGGCAAGTGGATCCCTGGCCAAGCCCAGGTGCGATTTGGGGAGCTGCTCACCCCTTGGCAGGAGTTGGGGCGCAGCCTAATTTTTGCTGGGCCAGGGGTGCTGTGGGTGATGTTTTTTCTGGTGCTGCCGGGGCTGTTGCTGTTGGTGTGCAGCTTTCTCAGCCGCGGGGAGTTTGGCCAGATTCAACTGCCCCTGACCCTGGAGAACTATCTGCGCATTCTCGGCTTTGGCCCCTTGGGATGGACGCCCATCTACTGGCAGATCTTGGGCCGCAGCCTGCTGGTGGCGGGGGTGACCACCTTTTTTTGCGTGCTGCTGGCCTACCCATTGGCTTTCTTCATTGCCGCCCACCCACCCCGACAACGGGATCTGTTGCTCACCTTGGTGGTGGTGCCCTTTTGGACGAACCTGGTGATCCGCACCTACGCCTGGATGGTGGTGCTGGCCCCGGAAGGGTGGCCGGCTCGCTTGGCGGCCTGGCTGGGCTGGATCCCACCGCAAACGGCTCTGTATCCCAGTTGGCTGGCGGTTTATCTGGGCATGGTCTACACGTTTTTGCCCTACATGGTCTTGCCCCTGTACACGGCGGTGGAGCGCATCGATTGGCGGCTGGCGGAAGCGGCACGGGATCTCTATGCCAAGGGTTGGCAGGTCTTTTGGTGGGTGCTTCTGCCCCAGACCTTGCCTGGACTGGCGGCGGGCCTCATTCTGGTGGGGATCCCGGCTTTCGGCATGTTCGTAGTGCCGGATCTGTTGGGGGGCAGCAAAACGCTGTTGATCGGGAATGTGATTCAGTTGCAGTTTGGCTCCAGCCTGGACTATCCTTTCGGGGCGGCCCTCAGCTTTTTGGTCACCGGCCTCACCCTGGGGTTGATCTACGCCTACAGCCGCTACGCCGGCACCCGCAGCCTAGAAAATCTGGTTTGAGGAGCTGCTGTGGGCTTTAAGCAGAGCCGCCAATTGCTTGCGCATCAGGATCCCGGGCTTATCGGTGAGCATGTGCTGCTCGGCGCTGAGGGTGAGAGGAACGTCGGGATCCGTGGTCTCCAAAATGGCTTTATCTTCCAGAGTTACAGCCCGGTCAAAGCGGATAACCTCGGCGGCTGGGGTATCGGCTTCGGTGTCGTTGCGCAAACAAAACTGCACCACTTGGGAGGCTCGGTCGTTGATGGGGGTGGGGATGTTGACGATGACATGGCTGCGGCCATTGGGGTAGCGGATGTGAAGGTGGTTGGTGAAGGGCAAATGCCAGGTTGAAGTGGTGGTGCGCTCGGTTTTGGCGGCAGCAATGCCCAGGTTGCGCTGTTGCAGCTCTGGGTTGGCTACACCGAGCACTGTGCGGGTGCGGATCCCGTAGTCCAGCTCCTCGACCTCGAAGTGGCTGGGTACCAAGTCTTCCATACTGCCAAAGGTGTTCTGGTGTACAAAGCTGATGTGGGCGGCATCGAACTCGTTCTCGCAGATGCGCAAGCTGGCACATTCCCAGCGTTCGTAGAACTCGTGGATGAGCCGGTAACTGGGATCCTCGGCTTCTGGGATGACCGGGATCCCCCGTAGAGGCTGGGGATGCAAGCACACCCAAGCATAGCCATAGCGGGCCTGGCAGAGATAGGCGGGAATGCGGTAGCTCTCTGGGATGCGGGCCTGATCCGGCAGTTGCGGCACCTTGACACAGGCTCCCGTGCCATCAAACTCCCAGCCATGGTAGGGGCAGCGAAGGTGGCCGTTGCTAACGATCCCCTTGGACAATTGAGCCGATCGATGACAGCAGCGGTCTGCGGCTGCCTGGGGCTGTCCGGCCTCGTCCAGCCAAAGGACGATCTTTTCCCCCAGCAGCTCGAAAGGTTGCGGGGATCCCTGCTCCAATCGGCTGAGGGGCATCACCGGGTACCAAAAGCGCCGAAAGACAGGATGCTGGGTCACCAACATGGCAAAACCATCTGTGTCGTGTGGCCGGATTCTGTATAGCAAATTCGTGAATTCGGTTCCGTAGCCCGCGCCACAATCTCTATTTGGGGATCTTGCAGATCTGGGCAAACTCATTCCCAGGGGAGCTCAACTCATGGGGAAACCCTAGAACCTCTGGTACGGTAAAGATACTGATCTTGCGTTTGAGTTTCCAGAGGGATCCCTTGACCTCTACTTTGCCTTCTCAGACCTTCTTGCAGGCTCTGCACACCCCTTCCCCTGCTTGGGATGCCATCGTCATCGGTGCGGGGATCGGGGGATTGGTCGCGGCCAGCCAGTTGGCTGCCAAAGGATACCGTGTGCTGGTGCTGGAGAAATACCTCATTCCAGGGGGCAGTGCCGGCTACTTTGAGCGTCCGGATCCCTTAGGCAAGGGGAGCTACCGCTTCGACGTGGGCGCTTCCATGATCTTTGGGTTGGGCACCCAGGGTACCACCAACTTGCTGACCCGCGCCTTGGCAGCCGTGGGCCAATCCCTGGAGTCCATCCCCGATCCGGTGCAGATTGCCTACCACCTGCCCAAGGGGCTGAATCCCCGAGTACACCGGGATTACGAGCAGTTTTTGCAGGAGCTATCCGGCTACTTTCCCCGGGAAGCCGCCGGCATTCGCCGGTTCTACGATAGCCTGTGGCCCATCTTCAACAGCCTCAACGCCATGGAGCTGCTCTCGTTGGAGGAGTGGGGCTATCTATTTCGTTCTTTTGTGAGCAATCCCCTCGGCTGCCTGACCTTGGCGCGCTATTTGCCGGTGAATGTGGGCCAGGTAGCGCGGCGCTGTCTGCGGGATCCGGATTTGCTGCGCTTTGTGGACATGGAGTGCTACTGCTGGTCGGTGGTGCCGGCGGATCGCACGCCCCTGATCAACGCCGGGATGGTGTTTTGTGACCGACACTACGGCGGTGTCAACTATCCCAAAGGGGGGGTGGGGCAGATCGCCCAAAAGCTGGCCCAGGGGCTAGAGGCCCATGGCGGGCAGATCCGCTACAAAGCACCCGTGCGGCGGATCCTGGAAGAAAGAGGTCGGGCGGTGGGTGTAGAGCTGGCCAGCGGGGAAAAGCTCTTTGCCCGCACGATCATTTCCAATGCCACCCGCTGGGACACCTTTGAGCGCCTATGGCCGGGATCCCTGCCCAGGGCGGAGCGGCAGTGGCAAAAACGCTACCAGCAATCCCCTAGCTTTTTAAGCTTGCACCTGGGGGTGCGGGCCGAGGCCCTGGCCGGCGAATGCCATTGTCACCACATTCTCCTGGAAGACTGGGATCAGATGGAGGCTGAGCAGGGCACCCTTTTCGTCTCCGTCCCCACCCTGTTGGATCCCGACCTGGCTCCCCCGGGCCGCCACATTGTTCATGCCTTTACCCCCAGTTGGATGTCCACCTGGCAAGGGTTGAACCCAAGCCAGTACCAGATCCAAAAACAGCAAGCCGCCGACCGCCTCATCCGCCGCCTGGAGGCCCTTTGGCCCCAACTGGGATCCCACATTGAACTGAAGGAGATAGGCACCCCCCGCACCCACCGCCGCTTCTTGAGCCGCAGCAACGGCACCTATGGGCCTATCCCCAGCCGGGATCCCTGGGGCTTGCTGGGCATGCCCTTCAATCGCACCGCCATCCCCAACTTGTACTGCGTGGGGGATAGCACCTTCCCCGGCCAAGGGCTCAATGCCGTTGCCTTCTCCGGCTTTGCCTGCGCCCACCGGGTGGCAGCGGATTTGAGTTAGGTTGCCCTTATCCTTGCTACTCCCTTCTCCCTCTGGGAGAGGGGCAGGGGATGAGGGTTGAGCGGCGCAGAGGGTTTGGGAGGCAGTTGATGGTCAATTCAAACAACAATGAGACGCTAGCCAGTAAGATAGCGTCCGTTCCCGAAAGCAGGCTGTAGGCCTTTGAATCAGGACATTGTCCAGAATCAACACAGATGTCCTCTTCAAACTCGGTATTCAGTATCTCTCCAGCCACCCCTCAAATCCTTATTGGCTATAGTTGCGGCTGTCCGGAAGTGATAGCAGCAGACTTGCTGGACTTGCCGCGGCTGGAGCTGTATGTGGAAGAGGGGTTTGGGGATCCCTGTGCCCTGCTGCAGCAGAAGGGAGTGCCCGAGCGAATTCACAAGGTGAGAGGGGAGCCAGCCAGTTGGCCTAGTTTTGATGCTGTGGTGTGCACAGCTGAGGACTTGCAGCGGCTGGGGCGGCCTGTGAGGGCTAACTTTGCTTTTGTCTTGGCAGAGGACCACCAACTTCTTTTGGCCAATGCCAGTAAGTTAATGGAAGCAGTGTTGACTGGCTTTGACTTTGGCAAACTCAGGTTTTCGGTAAAGCTCTACCCAAACACCGTTTTTTACGAGAGGACGTATCTTAACTTTCCTGTGTTTCTGTCTAGTCAGGTGCAGACGGTTATCGACATCGGAGCTGGGGTAGGCCTTGGTAGCGTTTGTTTTCGGGGTTTCTGCCCTGAGGCGGCCATTTATTGTTTTGAGGTGGATCCCCTAGCTCTACACCTGCTGCGGCAGAATATTCTCAGCTTGGGCAACTGCTTTGTGCATTCGGTGGGGCTGGCGGGGCAGAATAGCTGCAGAACTTGTCGGCTCTGGCCGGAGGATCCTCAGGCCGAGTGGGGAGTGGAGCAGGTGCTCCCTTTCCGGGAAGCCAGGGCAGCCCTCAAGGAGTTGGGTTTGGAGCCCATCGATGTGCTCAGGGTGGCTACAGGTGGAGATGAGGTGGAGGTGTTGACCAGCTTGCAAGAGCAACTCGAAGATATCAAGGTCATCTATGTGGAGTTTTGCTCAGAACAAGACCGCAAACAGATTGATCAGATGTTGGACCCTACCCATCTCCTCTGGCAGGGAGAAGTTGTAGCAGGCCAAAGAGGAGTCCTTTGCTATCTAAGCAGGGCTTGCTTTGTCGACAACAATTCAAGCCTTGGAGGAGAGACTTAAGGTTATGAACTCAACCATTATCGTTACGGCTGCTGACAGCAAGTTTTTTGAATTGGTTCAGGGGACTATTCTCTCCATCCGAGAGAAACCTCAGGGGCACTCTGTAGATATTGGATTCTTGGATGTAGGCTGTACACCGGAGCAGTTGCAATGGATAGGTCAGTACGTTGACCACATCGTTGAGCCAGGTTGGAACTATACCCTTCCAGAGGCCGATAGACAGCCCAAGTACCTCAAGGCGCTAGTTTCCAGACCCTTCTTGCCTAGGTACTTCCCGAGCTATGAGACTTACATTTGGATTGATGCAGATGCTTGGGTGCAAGATTGGTCTGCAATTTATCTTCTTGCTTTGGGAGCAAAAAGAAAGGGCTTTGCAATAGTCCCGGAGTTATTTGCTAAACACAGCACCAGATCCGTGCAACACGCTTGGATAGCTTTGCAATATAGTCGCTACTTTCACTACACGGATTTTGCTGGTTTAGAGATAGAGCCTTTGCTGAATGCCGGTGTGTTTTCTGGGACTGGGCGATCTCCTCACTGGTCAGCGTGGAGCAGAAGACTGAGTCAAGCCATTTATAACTGCCTTGACTTCCTCACAGATCAATTTGCTTTAAACGTAGCTATTTACAAGGACTTAGGTCTGGATAGAGTTGAACTTTTGCCATTAAATTGCAACTGGCTAGCCCATTATGAGATGCCCCAATGGGATTTGCAAAGGAAGATTTGGGTGGATCCTTTTCCACCTCACAATCCAGTAGGAATCATACATCTTACAGCCGAAGTTAAGGTGAGACCAACTCATATTGCGCTTACAACTGAAGGTTTTAAGATTGAAGCTAGCTTGCGGTATGCAGGCATCATCTCCACTCCGGTCAAGAGATACGACTACGTATCGCCTAACCAGATTAGAATACATCTTGACCATAGCTTTCCTTCAATGATTGCGGCCGAGCCAAGCTCTCACCCCTGGCCTTATCTACGGAAAGAAGTTCCTCACCTTTGGACTGCGGATTTGCGTCAACCTACTATCGGCTTTGTTAGTCGAGACGAGGCTCATATTCTGTACAATACTGCCCTTAAGCTACAAGGAAAAAACGCCCTAGAGATCGGCTGTTGGCTAGGTTGGTCAACTGCGCACCTGGCGGCAGGAGGAGTTATTCTCGATGTGGTAGATCCTGCTCTGGCCGATCCCCAGATTTATGGAAGTGCGGATCAATCTCTTCGCTCGGCTGGAGTTCGCTCTAATGTCAATCTCTACCCTGGCTATAGCCCAGGGAAGGTGGAGGAGATTGCCCAGCAAGAGGATTGTCGCTGGTCTCTGATTTTCATCGATGGGAATCATGACTCACCAGCCCCCTTGCAGGATGCTCAAGTGGCAGAGCGCTATGCTGCTGAGGATGCCTTGATTCTGTTTCATGATCTAGCCTCGCCGGATGTGGCTGAAGGTTTGAATTACTTGAGAGACAGGGGCTGGAACACGATGATTTACCAGACCATGCAAATTATGGGAGTGGCCTGGCGAGGCAATGTCAAGCCCGTTGAGCATATTCCAGACCCTGCTGTGAATTGGACATTGCCAGAGCACCTCAAGGACTATCCGGTCTGTAACCTTGAGTTGTCTAGGGTGCTAGAGAAAGTTAAATCTTTTACCTCGCTGGGCTTTGAGCGTCTTTGGAGCCTTTATTCACTGGCTAAGCAGGTTTGTGAAGAAGACATTCCTGGGAACTTTGTAGAATGTGGTGTTTGCAGGGGTGGAAGCTCAGCTTTGCTGGCCTGGGTGATTAAGAACTACAGCCGTCGACCTCGCAGGCTATATGCTTTCGATACCTTCTCAGGTATGCCTGATCCAACAGAGGTGGATCGAGATTATCGAGGAGTTGCTGCCAACGATACGGGTTTTGGATCCGGTGCTTTAGCGGCACCCATTTCGGAGAACTTAGAGGTGATTGCCAGGGAACTAGGGGTCTGGGATCTAATTGTTCCTGTGCCGGGGCTGTTTGCCGACACCTTGCCTACCTATCGAGAGCAAGTGAGCGAGGTTGCTCTGCTGCATGCAGATGCTGACTGGTATCAGTCAACGATGGATATTTTTCATCATTTCTATGATCAGGTTCATTCTCAAGGATTCATCCAAATCGATGATTACGGACACTGGCAGGGATGTTGGAAAGCTGTTCATGACTTCGAGCAGGAAATCGGAGCCTTTTTCAGGTTGCATAGCGTCGATTACACAGGGGTTTGGCTGAGTCCTTCAGAAAACCTGGTAGTGATGAGAGATAGCCTAACAGAAACCTCCAAACCACAAGGGATCCGCCTGAGCAAGATCAACGTGGGCCTTTTCCCCTACTGGGAAATGGAGACAGAGCAGCTTATCCAAGAACTGGAGGGCTTGCTGGAGCCAATTCTGCGCAGTCCTCAGCCAGAAGACTATGCTCTGATCTTCCTAGGGGATCCGGATCCGCAACTGGCCAATCAAACTCTGGAGATAGCTGCAGGCAACATAGCTCTCAGGCTCATGGAAGAGGGGTTAGAGCTCAGTAGAGAGCCGTTCTGTTCAGTGGTAGCTGGCTTGAACCCCTATCAATGGGAGAGACTTATTCCCCAACTCAACTATCGCTATCTCTTGAAGCGGGAGCGCTTTCCCAAGGGATTACGGCCTGCTATTCAAAAGCTACCTGTGTTGCTGTTGGCCTCCTAGGGATCCATCTGTTGTCTTGAGTTACTTGGCTGTCTACAGGGCGTCTGGATCTACCCCTAGCTCTTGTAGCTTCCGGGCCAGGCGCCCTGCCCGTTGTTCGGCCTGCTCAGCCCTTTGCCGCTCCAGTTCGGCCTCGGTGGGTACCAGTTCCCCAGCAGCAGTGGCCCAGCGAATCCAGGTGGCCTCGATGTCCCGAAACCTGCCCTCCCACTTCACTAGGCACAATCCCAAAACCTCGCTCGGCAAGCAACCCTCTGCATCCTCTTTAATCGGCTCATAGCGGCCGCCCCTTAGCCGAAACCCCGCCCAGTCTTCTGGATCAAACGGGTCAAACCAAAAGTACTCCGGCACCCGGATAATCTGCTCATAAAGTTGCTTTTTGCTTGTTTTATCCTCCTGGGCAGTGCTGGGAGAAAGAAGCTCAATCACCACGTCCGGCCCTTTGCCCTGCTCCCAAATCACCCAGCTTTTGCGCTCGCCTTTAGGCACGCCCAACACCACAAAATAATCCGGCCCTTTGAAATTGCGGCCGCTGGTCTGCTCCAAGCTGTAGTAGAGAAACATATTGCCACCGACAAAGCCATCAGGGCGCTGCTGCAACCAGGTTTGGGTAGTGGAGATGAGCAAGTCCATCTGGCACCTGTGCCGCCAGCTTTCCATAGGTTCGCTGTCGTCGTAGGGGAGCTCGTCTTGGGTGGGGGGCAACTCGGGTAAATAAACCGGATCCAGCACCTCAGTAATTGGGTTCGGGTTAGTCATTGCCAGTTCTCCTCTCTTTACCCTTACAAGGTATCGGGATCCACCCCCAGCTCCCGCAGCTTCTGGGCCAGGCGCTCTGCTCGCTGTCGCTCTTGCTCAGCACGTTGGCGCTCGATTCTCTCAGCTTCTTCAGGAGTAGGCACCAGCTCCCCATTGGGGAAAAAGTAGCGCAGTTGTTGGTTATGGATCCCCAGATACAGCTCCAGCATCTCGCTCCAGCGCCAGCCCTGCTCCGTTGGCTCAATCTCCTCGTACTTCTCCCCCCTCAGTCGCAAACCCATAAACTCCTGCGTCTCCGGAGAATAGTAAAAGTACTCCGGTGTCCTGAAAATCCTTTCGTAAAGCTCCCGCTTCTCACCCCGATCCACTTTGGCAGTCGATTCCGAAAGCAGCTCGATGATCAAGTCCGGGTATTTGCCACCTTCTTCCCACACCACCCAAGAAGGGCGGGGGCGGTTTTCTACCCCTTTGACCAAAAACAGATCTGGCCCGCGGAAGTCTTTATTTTTGAGTTGCTCTCGGCTGTAGTAGACGGTGAGGTTCCAGGCGAGGAAGTAGTCGTTGCGGTCTTGCCAGAGGCGGGCGAGGCAGCTGACCAGAATCAAAAGCTGCAGGGCATGCAGGGAGTGTTCCATTTCGGGTTCATCGCTGAGCAGCCCCTGGGCCGAGGGCATGAGCTCCGCCAGTTGCTGGCGGGTGAGGGGAGTAATCTTTTCCTCGGCTTTCTCTTGGAGTTTTTCTTGGGCCAGCATTTTTGCACTCGGGGCAAGTGAATTAGCTGTAGGCTAACCCATCGATAGAACCGCCGGCAGGTGCTCTGCTTCAGGCTGACAGGGTGATAACAGGAGCGTTCTACTAACTGAAAGGCATAATAAGAGATGTAAACTTCTCCTTTTGTCCGCATGTCTTTCTGGAAACTTTTGGTGGTGATAGCGGTGCTGCTTTTCGGCTTGGCAAGCGGGATCCCCACCGCACAAGCGGCCACCCTGGGTGGATCCCCCTACAATCGCGCCCAACAGGAAGTTGTGATTGCAGCTAGCCCAGACCAGGTGTTAAAAGCGGCTGAGCAAGCCTTTCAAGTTTGGAAGCGGGGGGAACTGGTCTCTGTGGATGCTGAGGCGATGGAAGTGAAGGGGATCTCCCGCACCAACTTTTTTAAGTTCGTGGACGATCTAACGGTTTCGCTGTCGCCAATAGAAGGGGATCCTGGCCATACTCGTCTACACATTACTTCCGAAGGCCGTGTTGGGGAATATGATTTCGGCGGCAACCGGCGCAACATCAACGAGTACCTGAACACTTTGCGGTCGTTGCTGGAGCAGAGCTAGGGCCGACAGGACAAGGCGGGGGACTTATGGGGATCCGCATCTTTTGCCGTCTCTCATGATTCCCTGCTCTGTTCTAGCTTGGCCACACGGGCTTCCAGCTTGCGCAAGGTACGTTGGAGCTCAGGCAAGTGCCGCTGGACGGCCATGCTCTTGCGCCATTCGGAAATGGGTTGATGGGGGTAGCCTGCCACCGTTTGACCGGCGGGGATATCGCTGGTGACGCCTGTTTGGGCGGCCACACGCACGCCATCGCCGATGTGAAGATGCCCGGCCAAGCCACATTGCCCGGCCAAAATGACATGGTGGCCCAATTGGGTACTGCCGGCAATGCCCACCTGAGCGATGATCAGGCAGTGGGATCCGGTGCGCACGCCGTGGCCAATTTGCACCAGATTGTCGATCTTGGTGCCCCGGCCAATACGGGTCTCGCCAACGGCGGCCCGGTCGATGGTGGTGTTGCTGCCCACATCTACGTTATCCTCTAGCACCACCCGTCCCGCTTGGAGCATGCGCCGCCAGGAGCCATCTGCCAGAGGAATGTGGCCAAAGCCGTCGTCGCCGATAACAGCGCCGCTGTGGATGAGGCAATCATCCCCAATCTCCGTGCGCTCGTGAATAACGCAGTTGGCGAAAAGCTGACACCGGGATCCAATCCGCACGTGGGGATAGATGGTGACATTGGGGTGAATTTGGGTGTGGTCGCCAATTTTCACTCCCTCCATCACCACTGCGTGCGGCCCGATTGCCACCCCCTCCCCCAGCTCGACGCTGGGATCGATCACAGCGGTGGGGTGGATGCCAACGGGCAGGCGGTAGGGTTGGTAGAACAGCTCAATGGCCTGGGCAAAGAGCAGACGGGGATCCCTGCCCCGCAAGCAGGCAATGGAACAGGGCAAAGCCAGCCCTTCCTCCACGATGACGGCGCTGGCCTGGGTTTGCTCCAAGAGAGGTAGGTAGCGGGCCTCGCTGAGAAAGCTCAGCTCCCCTGGGCGAGCCTCCGCCAGGCTGGCCACGCTGTGAATTTCCAGGGTGGGATCCCCCTCGTAGGCACACCCCAATTTTTGGGCAATTTCCTGTAGCTGCATTGGGGTTGACATCCTCTACGATTGCGGCAGCCGCACGTCCATCACGGTGCCGCGCAAGTTGTAGCCAAAGGTCTCTAGCTCTAGGGGAACACCGATTTTGACGCGATTGTTGCCCAGGACGATGCCATTCTCCGTCCGCTGGCCGCGCCCTCGCAAGGTAAACACCAGATCGAGGCGATAGGCTTCGGGATCGGGCAAGTTCTGCACCCGCCCATCGGGGAAAACCACTGGCACCGTGCGGCTGACATTTTCCACTCGCACCACCTCCACCTGGCCGTAGGGCTGGTTGCGGATGATCAGGTCAGCCTTCTGCCCCGCCTGAAAAGGTTCCATAGAGCGGCTGCTGACCCCGCGCACAATCATGTCCACTTCCACCGGCAGCGTGGGGCCACCTCCCACCTGGACGACACTGCCCGCCTGCCGACCCGGAAAGAACAAGACGGCGACAATGGCCACCACCACAATTGCCAGAGCTCCCAGATCCAAGAGGCTGACCTTTCCCAAAAGCCGCCCCTGCTCGTCAATGAGCCGCATATCACCTCTCCTCGCACACCCTGTCTTGATTCTAGGCAGGTTTGTTCTCCAAGTGGCTTTCTCGCCCTAAGGGATCCAAGCCAGCGTGCTGCTGCCCAGCGGTAGGCGGCGTTCCCGCCAGCGGTGCGAACCACTTTGTCCATCAGGAATGGGCAGCCCGTCCTGCAAATCCACCAACCACACTTGCGAAGCCATGATGGCTTGCCCGCTACGGCTAAGGGGAGCCGAGGGATCCGGGATCCCTGGGAACGGTTCCAAGAGCGTGTAGGCCAGCATGCGTCCATCCGGGGAAATGCTGAAGTCCAGATCGATGGGATAGTCGGCTCGAGCTACCTCTACGACGTTGCCTGCTTCCCCCTGGGTGGTGTTGCCAGTGCCGAGGGTTATCGCCAGCAAGCGGGGCGACTCGGTGTAGCTGGGGAAGTCCATCGCGACCTCGCCAACAGAATAATGCTCCGCACCGCTAACGTGAGAGACCTCACTGACCAAGGCGTAGAAGATGGGCGCCCGAGGGGAAAAAGCCCCTTTCAGGATGGATCCCTGGGTTCTCAAAATCTCCTCGCTGTTGCCGGTATTGCTGACGATGGAGAGGCTGCGGGTGTAGTCGGGATTGAAGCGCAGTAAAGCCCCGAAAGCCCCATCGGGGCGGATGGCTAAGGTTTGGCCGAACTGGGCTAGAAAGCTCTCCGCTGCCGCCCGTGGATGCAAGGGTACGATCCCCACCCCCTGTCCCTGCGAGATGAGCAGGCTGCTCTCATCGGGGCTAATGAAAAAATCTCCCCCCACCGCCGTATCCAGCTCTAGACGTTCAAAGGGATCCCGGCTCGTTTTCTGGATCCACAGCTCCGTCTGGACGGCGGCCATGGGATCCCGTTGCAGCGGGATCCGCTCTGCCACCACCAGTTCCCCCGTCGGCGAGACTTGGAAGCGCAGGTTTTGGTAACCCTGATGATCCAGCAGCAACCGCGAAGACAGATCCTCCAGATCCAGCCGGTACAGATCCTGGTGCTGTAGGTTGGTGGCCGTGGCGAAATAGTACACGAAGCGGCCATCAGCACTGGGCTGCATTTGGGTTACCTTGACCCCAGCTGGAGTCAGCAGAGTAGCGGCTCCCGTCTCCAGGTTGAACAGAAACATTCGCCCTCGCTGGGCAGGTTCGGTGCTGATCCCCAGCAACTGCCGATCCGGCGTGCGGAATTCTCCCTCGAAAGGCTGGGCCATGGGCTGGCCCCGTTCATCCACGGCTGCCTGCAGGCGCACCCGGTAGGTCTGGCCGTAAGGGGCTGGTTCTGTCAGCGTCCAAAAAAAGCGGCGACCCAGCTTGCGCATTCGGCCTGGCAGAGGGGGCTGGATCTCCAAATGCTCTTCAACACTGACGGGATCCATCGGGCGGTTGAAGGTGAGCACCATCTGCACTTCTTGCGCCCCCACCCGTTGCTGTTGCCAGTTAAAGTCCCGCACGTAAGGAGCTGTGTGGTTGCCCAACACCACCAGGATCACCCCGATGGCCAGGTTGCAGAGGGTAATCCGGGCAACCCAGCGATCCAGAGGCTGTGGGAACCACCGCGTCAGGGTTGCGCGCCAGTAAGATCCCGACCGGGCAGACATCTGACTCATAGGTTACAAACAACAGACAGGTATGGGCAGCCAGAACTTGGGGAGCTGCCTATTGCAGCATCAAAAAAAGAAAGTCTTCTAGGTTGGTTAGGAAGGTCAGCACCTCAGCGGTTGTTCGTTCTTCATCTGGGGATCCCAACTGGACGGCCTGTTGAATCAGCTCTCGAACCGGCGTTGGTCCTTGAAGCAGTGGCGCCAACCAGCTCACTTTCTCGGCAGGGATGCTGATCCGCCCGTGGGTGGCCCCTGTCCACTGCATTTCGTAGGGCCGCTTCTCTTGCAGGGCTTTGCTGTACTCCTGGCGAAAGCGGGGGTTGTCCATCAACAGGGGATTGAATTGTACGGATCCCGACAGCCAATCTTCGTCGCTCCAGGGCAGCACCGGCGAAGAGCCGGCATGCTCCGCCCAAAAGTCGATGAGGCGATGGACAGGGCGAAGGAGTTCATACAGATGCAGCCGCTCCATGATGCTGAGGGTTGCCAACCGCTGCCGCACAAACTCAGGCACCTCTTTAAACAAAGACTCCACCGACCAGTCGGGCCTATCCACCAAGCTCAAAAAGCTCAACCCCGCCTGCTGCAACATGCGAAACAGGTCGGGGATCGTGAACCCCTTGTCGTTGGAGAGTAGGTAATTATTCATAATGGCCGCATCTTCGGCATAGTTGGCCGGGTTCCAGAGCACCGCCTGGGCCACTTCTTCTCGCAGGGATCCCATGAACTCCCGCACATTCTTGGCCCCTACTGCTGGCGGAACGTCAAATTGCCCCACCTTTTGCAACCCCTCTTGCAGGCGGAAAAACACCTGCCGTTGGTAGCGGCTGTGGAGATTGGCCCGGATGATGCCATCGGGCTTGAGGACATTTTTCATGGCCCGCAGGCCCTCGGTGGGATCCTCCAGCAAATACAAAACATCATTGAGGCTAATGAAATCAAACTGGATCCCCAGGCGATCCAGCTCCAGCAGATTGAGGACATAAAATTCGGCATCTGTGAAGCCGTGGTGGCGCAGGCGTTCCTCGGTAAGCTTGACCGAAGCCGGAGACAGATCACAGGCAACAATCTGGGCCCCTGGATTGGCCTCGGCCATCATCAACGTTTCCCAACCGGAGCCACAGCCGGCATTCAACAAAACCTTGCCCTCCGGCGGGACGATAGCATGGGTGCGCAGGTACTGAGCCGTGGTATAGCTCATCTTGAACATCTCCGGCAGGGCATTGCGAGCCGTCTGCGAGAGGGGCACATTAGGGTAGGGCAGAGCCTCGTAAAGGCTCAAGGCTCGTTCCGAAGCGGAGAGGGCAGAGCTGGCCATAGGCAGGGGAAAGGCTCAACGGTTCAATTTATGATTGAGTGTAGCCCTGGTCGCGACAGCCTCAGGGATCCGCAAAAAACTTGCCATGGCTACTGCTTCCTTGCCCCGTCGTCGCTCTCGCTTCTCCCTGGCAGGCACTCTGGCCGCCGTTGGGGGGGCGTTTCTGTGTGGGATCCTGGTGGTGCGGCTGCAGTTGCCGATGCTGGAGCGGATCAATCTGGGAGAATTGGAAAATGCCGAGGCCCGCAAAAACCGCAACATTGCCCTGGCCAATACGCTGGGGTGGCTGGGCTACCGCAACTTGGGGGCTTCCTGGCTGTGGCTGGAGCTGATCCAGTACTACGGGGATGCACCGGCTCGCACCCTGACTGGCTATGGCCTGGCCTACGACTACTTCGATCACATGCTGCGGCTGGATCCCCATTTCCTCTTGGGCTACCGGCTCTCTAGTTTGGTGTTGGCCTATCGGGCTGGCCAGCCGGAAAAAGCCGTCGAGATTTTGGATCGCGGCTTGCAGCAGTTCAACCCCCAAAACAACCCTGACGCCTGGCGACTTTATGTGGATCGTGCTCTACTTAACTTTATGTTTCTGGGGGACGCGGAAGCGGGCCGCACCGATTACTACCAAGCTGCTGCCTGGCGAGAGCAGGTGGGCCTGCCTGGAGATGAATTTCGCCAGTTGGGGGATAACATCGCCCGCAGTCCTCTCAGCCGCCGTGTCCAATTCGATGTTTGGCTGAGCGTGTATAACTCCACCACCGACCGGGATACCCGCCTGTTTGTCTTGGAACAACTGGTCCAGTTGGGTACCGTGCTGCAAACGCTGCCTACGGGGGAGATCGAGATCCTGCCCCCTCCTCTGCCCGACTTCCCCGACGAAGAACCCTATCGCTTGCGCCTGTGATTTGATTTGATCCGGGGGACAAAGATTGCGCCTTAGGGCTGTGACGTTGCCCCAAAAGGTGAGCTAAACTCTAACCCAAATTAAGCCGACCCCACGAGCCGACTCTTCGAGAGCCGCAGCTTTTCGTGGGAGAGGTTCGCTTTTCCGACGTAGGGGGCAGCTGGCTCTGTTGCCTTTGCCAGGGAAGAGCAGCAGCCAGCCTCACGGCAATCCCCAAGGACGCTCTGGGATTCCGGTTTGTTCCCCCAAACTTCTCTATCTTATTATTTCTTAACTTTTGTTCTTGTTCTGCACAATAGGAGTGACCCCCATGACCTCAAGAACTTCCCTTCTGATGACTGTGGCTGTCCTTTCGGGCAGTTGGCTTGTTCTTCCGGCGGCAGCACAATCTTCCGGGACGGCCCGGGTGCGGTCGGTGGTGGATGGGGATACCTTCTGGGCGGACTTGAACGGCAGGCCAACCCGTTTCCGTCTGGCCTATGTGGATGCGCCGGAGCTGACCCAAGGGCGCTGGGGGCGGCTATCCCAAGAGGCTCTGCAAAACTTGCTCCCGACGGGATCCCTGGTGCAGGTGGATACCCTCTATGTCACACCGGAAGGGCTTCACATTGCCCAGGTGTACAACGCCGATGGTTTGGTGAATTTGGAGATGTTGCGCCAGGGTCAGGCGGTGGTTTACGAGCGCTTTTTGCACGGGGCCAATCGGCAACGCTACCTAGAAGCCCAAGAGGCGGCCCAAGCGGCGCGGTTAGGCTTCTGGCAGCAACGCAATCCGGTGATGCCTTGGGAGTTTCGGGGGACGGCCACACAAACCTCGGCCTTTGCAGGGGTCAATGTTTTGGATGGTTCTTTGATTCGTGAAAATCCGGCGGCGGCTGCGGGTGTGGGGATTGCTACTGCGGTGGTGATGGTGGGTCTGAGCAAGGTGCTGTGGAGAAAGCCCAGCCGACAGAGGGTGAGCATCCGGCAGATGGAGCGGGATCTGAAACAATTGCAGCGCAGCCTCACCACAACCCTGGCCAGTCGCAAGCAACTGGAACGGCGGTACGACGAAATTTTGCAAAAGGCCGAAGATTGGTTTGTCAGGGCTGAGAAAGCCAGCCAACAGAACCAGGATGACCTTGCCCGCGAGGCTTTGGTTCGGCGCAACCAGCACATGAGCGCAGCAGAAGCGGTTCGCAAATCTTTGGATGAAGTTGAAGCGCAGGTGGCAACCCTTCGCGAAGGCATTTCCCGCCTAGAAAGCCAGATCTCGATGGCCAAGCTGGAGCGGGAGATGAACAACTGACGCCAACGCGATCCAGCCCAACTCTTCCTTGGGAAAGGGGATCCCCGGATCCCCACAGTCGGGCTAAGGCAAGGACGGGGGCAGACTTTGCAGGATGGTGCGGACGACTGCGGCCGAGTTGAGCGCCGCTGTTTGAAAAAAGCTCAAGAAATCCGTATCGTCCCCTGCATCGCTAACCGAGCGCACCAGCAAACAAGGGATCCCGGCTTCTTGCGCTACTCGCACCACGGCTGCCCCCTCCATCTCCACAACCAAAGCGCCGGTGCGTTCTCGGATTTGTCGGCGTAGGTCTGCGTCGGCCACAAACACATCGCCGGTGGCCACCAAGCCTTGATGAATGACGGGATCCCGGCCTTGTAGGGGGTGGAGAGGGATCCGCTCGGGATGGGCCACAATCAGGTCGTAGAGGGCGCTATCGGCCTCGGCCAGTGGGTGGCGCAGCTCTGGGATAAAGTCGATCCCCAAGACAAAGCCCTCGGGTCGTCCGGTGCCAAAGTCGTGCTCAATCGCCGCATGGGCCAGCACCACATCTCCCATGTGCAGGTGATCGGCCAAGGCCCCGGCCACACCGGTAAAAATGATCCCCTGCAAAGGGAAATGGGCCACCAACAGAGCCGCCGTGGTTGCCGCCCGCACCTTGCCCACCCCACCTTGTACCACCACCACCGGTTGCCCCGCCAGGGATCCCCGGTAGAACTGTCGCCCCAGATGGGTATGGATGGAGCAGGTTTCCATTGCTGCGGTGAGCATGGCCACTTCCTCGGGCAGGGCTCCAAGAATACCAATGGCTTTCTGGGGGAGATGAGATGGAGATTCCATAGAGCTTCCCTCAGGTTCTTCGAAAGACTTTTGAACAGGCTCTCTCTCCAGTTGGCGGGGGGGGATCGCTTGCCCTCACCTGTCCGGCCACTTAGTGAACCATTGCCAACGGTTTCATTCTCGCCTGAGTTGAGGATCCCAAAGCGATGACCGGATAGGTCGGAGTCTCAGGCGGTATAGCGGTATAGTTGAGGTGGTTGGATAGGGAATAGGGGAAAGATCATGGTCTACAGTGAGCCGCTCATGAGCACCTTTAACCCTTCGCCAGAGGTTTTTCCAGAGTCCGTTCGCTGCGTTGAGGTTGTCTCGGCGGTGGTTTCCAGCCTCAAAGAGGATGCGGCCTACGAAAACCATGAGCAGGGACACACCTGGAAGTTCACATACGGCACGGCAGAAGTGTTCGTCCATCTGAGCGGCGAATCCCCAGAAGACACTCTTTTGGTATGGTCTCCCGTTCTCTCTCTGCCGGTGGCAGAACCGGCCAAGCTGATGCAGAAGCTCCTGGAGAAGAATTGGAGCGACACCCTAGAGGCGCGCTTTTGCATCTGGAACAACCAGGTGGTGCTGAACCACTACCGCACCTTGGAAGGGATCACAGCGGGCGAAATTTCCCGGGCCATCACCATTGTGGCCAGCTTGGCCGATGAATATGATGAGCCCCTCCAGGCGGAGTTCCCCAAAGTTTAAGGTCTGGCTTTGCCAGGATGGGATCCCAGGGATACTGGCTCCACTACCGCGTGGCCTCTGGGGCCCGGCAAATGGAGCAGGATGCCTGGCTTCTGCAGCGGCTGCGCCATGACCCTCACCCCTGCCTGCGCTTTTATGGCTGGGATCAGCTTACCCTCTCGCTGGGACGGCACCAGGTTTGGCCAGATCCCCTGCCAGGGATCCCGATTGTGCGCCGACCCACGGGGGGAAGGGCGGTGCTCCATCAGGCGGCTGAGGATGCAGCAGAGCTGACCTACAGCTTGGTGTTGCCCCTTTCTTACTTGCAAGCCAGGTTGCCCAGTTTGCAGCGGGCCTGGGTGTACGACTTCTGTTGCCGCTTTTGGGTGCAGGGGTTGGCGGAGCTGGGCATTGCCATAGATGAGCCCGCTTTTGCTCACGGCCGAAGCCACCGGGATCCCGGCTACCGCAACAAGACCAGTTGCTTTGCCTCCCGTACCCGTGCTGACTTGAGCTGGCAGGGCAAGAAGCTGATGGGCAACGCCCAACTGTGGCAACCTTGGGGGATCCTGCAACAGGGATCCCTCCTATTGCAACCCAATCTAGAGCTGTGGGAACGGTATCTGCCCGGCTCGCAGGTGATTGGTATCTACGACATTTGCCCCACGGCGCCAGGGATCCCTGCTTTGATCGAACATTTTCTCCAGGCCGCCCGGGAGTGCTTTGAAGTGGAATGGCAAGAAGAAGCCTGGCTCCCTTGGCCGGACTGAGGGCCGGTTGCTGTTAACAATTACTAGCAACAAGAAGCGGCTTGTCTCAACCGTTCCCCAACTTCCCTCTCTCCCTGGGAAAAGGACTGCCAGTCTAGCCGAGACAGCTGTGCTAGAACCTAGGCAGCGCTCAGCCAGGTAAGCCATGCCGAAAGTTTGGGCGGCAGTTTTGCTAGTTGTATTCCTGCTGCCGCAGCCCGCTTGGGCCATTACCCTTGAACAAGTGCCCAACCCCCGCCGTCAGTATGGAGGGTGGGTTTCCGATACCGCCAACATCCTCAGCAGCAGCACCGAAAACGAGCTCAACCGTCTTATCACTCAGCTTGAGCAGCGCACCAGTGCCGAGATGGCAGTGGTTACCGTGCCGAATACTCAGGGATATGCAACACCAAAAGACTTCACCACGCAGCTATTTAACTACTGGGGGATCGGCAAGGCAGGCCAAAACAACGGGGTTTTGTTTCTCATCTCGGTAGGGGATCGGCGGGTGGAAATCGAAACGGGCAGGGGCCTGGTCGCTATCCTCCCCGACAGCCGAGTCCAGCAGATTATCGACCAGCAGATCCTGCCTCGGTTTCGCAATGGGGATTTTGATGGCGGCACTCTGGCGGGGGTGCGGCAGTTGACCTCGGTGTTGCAGGGCCAGCCCGTTGCAAATGTTCCTGCGGTGGCCCAGGGCATTGATTCTTCCCTGGTGGAAGGGATCCTGCTGCTGCTGGGGATCATCATTTTGGGACTGGGGTGGCAGCGCTCTCGCATGCCCGTCTCTCTAAGGGCTGAGCGAGGGGGAAGACAAGTCCTCTCCCTGACACGCAGAGATCTAAGAACAGGTGCTGTGCTCTCTTCGGTTCAGAGCGACCCCATTCGTCTCTTCCTCTATTCGGGATCCCTCTGCCTTGGCGTGTTCCTAGGATTGTCCAGCGGCAACTGGCTGGGGTTCGCTCTGCCGGTTGTGGCTGCTATGGCCACTGACGGCACCTTGGGCCGGAAGCGTGGGATCCCTTTTCAGCCGGTGGTTTGTCAAGCCTGTGGCCGACCCATGCGCCCAATCCAGCCCCAGCTTCTGGATAAGTACCTTCCCCAAGAGCATCGCCTGGCCAGGAGCCGCGGCAGAGCTCGCTACTACGGCTGGTTTTGTCCTACCTGTCAAGGAATAGCTGTGGTTGTGCGCGAAGGCACGCTCTCCCGACACCTTTACTGCCCTCGGTGCCAAGCCCTCACCCTCGACCTCACCACACAGGTTCTCAGGGAAGCCACCTATTCCTCTAGCGGCTTGAAGCTGGAAATCCTGAGCTGTCCTATCTGCGGGTACCGCAGCGAGCGAGAGGTGGTCATCCCCGAGCTCAGCCACACAAGCGATCGCGACACAAGCGATTGGCACACAAACGATAGCAGCAGAGATTCAGACTTCGGTGGCGGCAGCAGCGGAGGTGGCGGAGCGGGCGGCAGTTGGTGAGACCCAACTCTAGAGATTTCTCTATCGATCTGAAAAAGGAGTCGGGCTTCTCTTAAATCCGCCAGGACAGTACAGTGGTAAGGGAGCAGCAATAGAAACTGGCTAAGGACGGATCTCTCATGACCCTCGGAGAAGGCGTACAACTGGTTACGTTTGTGGTGCTATCGGCGATGGCCATTGGCTTCGCGCTAGGCGTGGTTTGGGCCCCCAGCATTGTCTATTCCGGTTTTCTGCTCGGGGGCGTTTTCCTGAGCATGGCCGGGTTGTATCTCCTCTTGAATGCCGATTTTGTGGCCGCAGCCCAAGTTCTGATCTACGTCGGCGCGGTTAATGTGTTGATCCTGTTTGCCATCATGTTGGTGAATCGGCGCTACACCTTTGCTCCTCTGAAGCTGGGCTGGCTGCGCAACGGAGTGACGGCGGTGGTCTGTTTGGGTCTGTTTGCTCTTCTAGCCGCGATGGCTTTGAACACCCCTTGGCCGCTGCAGCCGATCCAACCTTTGAGCAGTGTGTTGGTGATCGGCGGCCACTTCTTCAGCGATTATCTTCTGCCTTTTGAGCTGGCTTCTGTTTTGCTGCTGATGGCGTTGATTGGGGCCATTGTCTTGGCGCGGCGGGAGTTTGTTCTTCCCCAAGCCGGAGAAGGGGATCTGAGCTTGCTGGAGCGGGCCCGACCCCAGCTGGAATCAGAGTCAGAACGACCGGCAGAGCTGGTGAGCACCCGCTAAAGCTGACTGCTCTCGGCCATAAAACCTAGAGCTTTCCCGAGGCCCCTGTCATTGTGTATCTACATGGAGCTCATCGCGATGTTGCAACTGCAGTTTTTCTTGGTGGTGGCAGCGATTCTTTTCTGCATTGGTATTTACGGATTGATTGTGAGCCGCAATGCGATTCGCGTCCTGATGTCGATTGAGCTGATGCTCAATGCGGTGAACCTGAACTTCATGGCTTTCTCCAACTTTGTCGATTCAGCGATGATTCGCGGCCAGGTGTTCTCGGTGTTTGTCATCACTGTGGCGGCTGCCGAGGCCGCAGTGGGCTTGGCCATCGTGCTGGGGATCTACCGCAACCGCGCCACTATCGATATGGAGAGCTTCAACTTGCTTAAGTGGTAGACTTTTTCGATTGTTTAGTTTGTATCAAGGCAAGGCTGGCTAATTCAAGTGAAGGCCAGAATGCCTGAGTAGAGCAAAGCTCCCAAAACAGGCAGGAAAACCAGCAGACCCAGCCAGCGGGATTTATTCAGGCGGGGTGGAATGGCAAAGATCACCCAGATACCGAAGATCAAGTTGACTAGGGGAATGAAGAAGAGGATCACCCACCAGCCGGGTTTACCAGCAGCTCGACACATCACCCAGATGTTAGCAATCGGGATCCAAGCTAACCAAGCATTCGGCACGTTTAGCTTCTCTCCAATCACCATTAAGGTGTAGCTAAAGAAGGCGTAAAGGGCAACGGCAATCAGCCCTGGTAAAAGCTCATCCATCGTGACCCTCCCACATATTTGATATTTGCGAATGTCAACTCACTTGTCTCCAGCGTCTCTTTGGTGTCAGAGACAACCCTCGAATCTATACAGCTATAAGGCCAAACCGCAAGAAAACCAACTTTCCAAAGCTGTTCAGGAGCTACTCTGATCCCGCCCACAAAGTTAGCCAAAAGGGATCCCGTTGTCCAGACTTATCTGTCAAGTTTCATCAAGAATTCTGTCAAGTTTCATCAAGAATACAGATCTGACGAATAATCTCTCAAGCACGGGGGGGCAACGGCGGGCATTGGATCCCGGGAACCAGGGATTCCAGCAAGCCGCTACAGGCATCCCAGAGCAGCTCGATCACGTAATGGAATCCAGCCTCACCCCCGTA
>NZ_JBSSDA010000014.1:0-78492 GCF_054060305.1 Thermostichus sp. OS-CIW-31
GACTCCGTCCCGCTAACGCGAATGGAAACAAACAGAATGCTATCGCTGCATAGTTGAACAGTGATGTTCAGCAGTGTTCAGCGTAAATGTATCAGGATCTTCAGCATGAACTCGAACCAGACTCCGCGGATCCCAGTCTTTCTGAAAAAGCAGCCCTCTTTCTGGTGTTGGCCGCGGTGGGCGCCATCGGAGCTTTGGTGGCCAAGCTCACCATTGTCAAGCTCACCATTGTGGTGGGGCGCACCGTTCGCAAGGATTCCTATTTTCTCTCCCAGAGGGCTGGATTGGCGGATCCCTTTACACAGACTCAAGGACTGAGCGATTGCGGCGCTTCTGGGCAGCCTTGACTTTCTACACGGCCCTGCCTCTGGGGTGGGTCGGAGACTTGCCGTTTGAGGGCATTGCCGCCTGGCTGCCAGGGGTAGGTGTGTTGCTGGGCGGGATCCTCTCCCTGGCTGGGATCCTGCTGCAGATTTTCCCCAATCCGGTGCGGGCCGCTTTGCTCTTGGCCCTGTGGGTTCTCTTGACCGGTGGGCTGCACCTGGACGGGGTGGCCGATACTGCCGATGGCTTGGCGATCAATGTCCACAAGCCTCCCCACACAGGGGATCCGCAACCGGCAGCCCAGGCAGACCCGGAGGGATCCCGCCGCCTGCAGGTGATGAGCGATAGCCACACCGGGGCCTATGGGGTACTGGCCTTGGTGCTGCTGCTGCTGCTGAAATTTGCTGCCCTGAGCAGCGTTCGAGCTTGGCCCCTCTTGCTGCTGGTGCCCGCCTGGGGGCGTTGGGGCCAGTTGCTCGCCATTGCCCTGTACCCCTATCTGCGCGAGCAGGGATCCGCCCGCTTCCTCAAAGACTCCACTTCCTTGCCGGGATCCCTGTGGCCGGGCACTCTGCTTGTGCTGGCCATCACCGGGGGGTTGGGCTGGGCTGGGATCTTGGCTTGGCCCCCTTTGCTGCTCTGGACGCTGGGATCCGCCCTGGGGGCTTGGGCCGTGGGCTACTGGATCTACCGCCAGTTGGGAGGACACACGGGCGATACCTACGGAGCTACGGTGGAATGGTCAGAAGCGATAGCATTGCTGTGGGGATCCCTTATTGGGCCATCATGAATCTGATACATTTACGCTGAACACTGCTGAACATCACTGTTCAACTATGCAGCGATAGCATTCTGTTTGTTTCCAACCAGAATGGCGGTATCCCGCAAAGCTTTGAGTAGAATACCCAAAGCGCAGTTTCCGTGTCGTCTTACTACCAATTTTCTGCTTTGCTTTGGCTACCATGTTGGCAGACTCGAAAGTAAACAGAAAGATCAACTGGTAGTAATCCGTACTGAACATATTATACATTATTTTCAGTATAGTTGAGCTTATTATTGACTAGAGTCATGCTCCTGACCGTCCTGAAGACTTCCTTCCAGATTACCCTGGCTCCCCTGTCCATCGACCGTGTCCACCAAGAGGCCTCCCATCCGGGCAATGGAGCTGTGGTGGTGATGAGCGGTACCGTTCGAGACAACACCAATGGCCGCCCTGTCGATTACCTGGAATACCAAGCCTACGAGCCCATGGCTCTGAAGGTCTTCGCCGATATTGCCCGACAAATTCAGCAGCGCTGGCCAGATGCCAACAGTGTGGTCATCCACCACCGCATCGGCAAGCTGCGCATTGGCGAGATCAGCGTCTTGGTGGCGGTGGGCACCCCTCATCGGGCCGAGGGGTTTGCTGCCTGCCAATTTGCCATCGACACCCTCAAGCACAACGCCCCCATCTGGAAAAAAGAATACTGGCGAGATGGCACCAGCGCCTGGGTGAGCCTTGGCGCTTGCGAGCTCTCTTCGGCATAGATCCCCCTACACCATACCCACTTGCTCAGCCAAACCCAATTGCTGGCGGGCTGTTTGGCAATCTTGCTGAATTTGCTGAATCAAATCTGCCACCGTGGGAAATCTCCGCTCTGGGCGGATAAAGCCCCGTAGCGCCACCCGCACCTCTTGCCCGTAGAGATCTCCTGTCCAATCCAATAGATGCACCTCGACGGTGTGCTGTAAACCGGCAAAGGTGGGCCGATGGCCAATGTTCATCACCCCAGGTAGAGCTGCCGCAGCAGCAGGCACATCCACCCAAACGCTGTACACCCCATCGCGGGGCAAAAACTTCTCCGGAGGCAAGCGGAGGTTGGCGGTGGGAAAGCCCAGTTGTCGGCCCCGCTGATCCCCTTGCACCACCTCTCCCATCAGACGATAGGGGCGACCCAAGAGCGCTTCGGCAGTGGACACCTCCCCGGTCGCCAAGGCAGCTCGAATGCGAGAGCTGCTCACCCGTTCCCCGTTCAGTTTCGCCTCCGGGATCACCTCCACCGGAATGCAGCGCTCGGATCCCCAAGCCTGGAGCGTTTGGGCGTTGCCGGAGCGACGGTGACCAAAGCAAAAATCCCAACCGACGCTGAGATGGCGAACGCGCAGGCCCTGTTCAAGTACCGTTTGGATAAACTCTTGGGGGGGCTGGCAGGCAAATGCAGGGGTGAAGGGGAGCAGTACCACCTGCTCAAAGCCCATTTGCGCCAACAGATCCAGCTTTTCGGCAGGGGGAGTGAGCAACAGCTGAGGCCGCCTCGTCAAGACTTCCTGGGGATGGGGATGAAAGGTGAGGACAGTACGTACCCCCTGAAGAGAATCTCGAATCGGCTGCAGCACCTTCTGATGGCCCAGATGCAAGCCATCGAAGTTCCCGATGGCCACAGCGGTGGGTCGCAAGGTTTGAGCCAGATCAGAAGTGATGTGCACTGTCCGGGATCCTAAAAACAGCCAACCAACTGCCTACCCCAGAGGCCACAGCAGGGCCACCAACCCACTCAAGCCCACTACGCCCCACAAGCTCCGTCGCAGGCGCTGCAACACAGGATCAATCTGATACCTGACAATCAGCCGATGCTGAGCCAGCTCCTCTTCTGACTTGGCATACATCGCCCCATCGTACCAGCCACTTTCTTCATAGGGAATCTGGGCTTGTACCAAGCGCCGCCGCACATAAGCCCATCCCAAGTAGAGATGGAGCAACACCAGGCCGAGCAAGACATTGGCCCCCAGCACCGACCCAGAGACAAAGTGGCCCCAATCTCCGGCAAAGCTGCTCCAAACCAGCGGGGAAACCGCCAGCACAACAGCTCCCCAAACCCCAAAGATTCGTTTTAAGTAAGGGATCCACCCCAAAGCAGGCCAGGAAAAAGGAAAGGCTTCCCTCAGCTCTGCATATTGCCGGAGCGGCTGTTGCTCAGCGGGAATGGGATGGGAGGGATCCAGCATAGACCTTAACGTATCTACACAAAATGATATCGGTCGGGTTGGCCCCCCGCCAAGCCCATCCTCAGACCTCCATCTCTCGACGAAGACAGCCTAGAAATCCAGCCCAGGCATCTTCCCGATCAACCGAAGGGGAGCGGGGTATCGTATTTATTGAAGTGTGGTCGCGTCTACAACTTATCCCATCATGAGCGTCACGAGCGAATCTGCCGCCACTGCCGCACCCTATGTAGTCTTAAAAGAGCCGGATGGCAGCCAAAGAAAACACGTTCTCTCGGGAGCGACCGCTTGGACCCTAGGCCGTGATGAGGACAACGCCATCGTCTTGAGCGATCCCAGCGTTTCCCGCCAACATGCCCTGCTGCAATACCTCGACAACAACAGCATCTATCTCATCGATCTGGGCAGCCGCAACGGCTCGTTTGTCAACAATCGCCGCGTCAGCATTCCCACCCTGCTGCAGGATGGGGATCACCTCACCCTTGGACAATCCCAGCTGGAGTTCCACAGCGGATCCCTGGCCAGCTCAGAACCCAGCCCCGCGGCCAAACCTTCGGACACCCTGGTTTTACAAACCCGCTGGCTGATCTCGGTGGCGGTGGTCGATGTGCGAGGGTACGGACAACTGACTCAACAACTGGACGAGCGCCTGCTTTCCCAGGTGATGGGCGATTGGTTCCGGCGGGGTGGGGATATCATTCAGCAGTACGGGGGCACTGTCGATAAATACATTGGCGATGCGATTATGGCCGTTTGGTTCCATGTGCCCCAAGCCAACACTGCTTCTCTGGGCACGGAAGTGCCGGGAATTCACCTCGATGTGAAGTCGGTTTTGCAGGCCATAGCGAAGCTGTTTCAAATGACCGAGCAGCTGAACGGTGAGTTTCCGCTGCCTTCTCCCATTCGTCTGGGGGCAGGGGTCAACACAGGCTCGGCAATCGTGCGCCAGGTGGGCAACAACACCCGCCAAGAATATACGGCTCTGGGAGATACGGTGAATTTGGCCTTTCGCATCGAGAGCGCTACCCGCACCCTCAACGCCGACCTGGCGATCAGCCAGGACACCTATACCTGCTTGGCCAAACAGCTGGGGCAGGCAGCCGCCTGCTTCTCCCATCAGGCTGTGGAGCTGAAGGGGTATGCCCACCGCCATCAGGTGTACTACTGCGATGTGCGGTCTTTGCAAGCCGTTCTCAGCCCCTAGATCCTAGAGATGTCTTGCCACACGATGGGATCCCGCTGTTCTTTTAGAACCTCCTGCTGCTCCTTGAGCCGATAAGATGGCAAGGCCCATCTCGACTGCACAAGAGCCTGGCCCATGACTCTGGTCAATCGCCCCGAGGTGGTGGCAGAGCTAACCGAACTCTACCATCAGTACGAAGCTGCCCTGACGAGCAATGATGTGCCCACCCTGAACCGCCTGTTTTGGGATGGCCCCCAGGTGGTGCGCTTTGGTGTGGGGGAAAATCTCTACGGGGGAGAGGAGATCAAGGCTTTTCGCCAACAGCGCCCTCCCACGAATTTGGCCCGCGAGATGCTGCGTTTGCAGGTGGTCACCTTTGGGGAAGATTGCGGCTCGGTCACCCTAGAGTTTCGCCGCCTGGTGAACGGGATCCCTCGCTTGGGCCGCCAAAGCCAGATGTGGTACAGGTTCCCCGATATCGGCTGGAAGATCGTCTCTGCCCACGTGTCCTTTTTGCCGGAAGATCAGGGGGAAATGCTGCGCAAAAGCTGCGGATCCACCTCGCCCACGTAGGTATTCAGCCCAATGGCCGTGGCGATCAAAGCCCCATCCACCTCCACCCGCCGATACTGGGAGATGGCCTCTGCCAGGGGCACATCCACCACCCGCCGATTTTGCCAGGCCACCATGCGGTCGTATTTGCCTTGGGCGATCAAGTCCACAGCAGCCACCCCAAAGGCTGCTCCCAGCAGGCGATCCAGAGGAGAAGGCGTACCTCCCCGCTGCAGGTGGCCCAAAACCATAACCCGCGTCTCGATGCCGGTGCGCAGGGCGATCTCGTTGCCGATGTAATGGCCGATGCCGCCGTAGAGAGACTGCCCCAGGCTGTTGGTGTAGGTCACCGGCTCCCCCGACTCGGTGCGAACCGCCTCTGCCACCACCACAATGCTGAAGTTATTGCCCCGCTCTTTGCGGTCGCGGATTCTTTTGCAGACATTCTCCAGCTTGTAGGGAATTTCCGGGATCAAAATCACATGCGCCCCCCCGGCAATGCCAGCGCTGATGGCAATGTGACCGGCATCCCGCCCCATCACCTCCATGACCATGACTCGGCTGTGGCTGATGGCCGTGTAGGTGAGCTGATCTAGAGCTTCCACAGCCACGCTCAAAGCCGTGTTGAACCCCACCGAGTACTCGGTGGCACCGACATCGTTGTCGATGGTCTTGGGGATCCCGACAAAGTTCCAATCCCCCTGCAGAGCCAGTTGCCGGAGAATGGCCAAGCTGCCATCCCCACCCACCCCAATGAGGGCATCCAACCCAAGCCGGTGGTAGCCGGTGATCACTTCTGCCGAGCGATCCACCAAGCTGCCGTCGGGCATAGGGTAGGCGAAGGGGTTGCCTTTGTTCACGGTACCCAAGATGGTGCCGCCGTAGCGCAAAATGCCGGAAACCCGCTTCACATCCAGCAGCTCCGCCTCCACCGGTCGAGCCATCAGTCCTGCCGTCGCATCTTTGATGCCATAAACTTCCATATCGTAGTCGCGGGCCCGCCGCACCACTGCTCGAATCACAGCGTTGAGGCCGCCACAATCGCCGCCACTGGTGAGGATCCCGATTCGCTTACGTTTGGGCATAGAGCTCTGGTTGGAGAAAGGTGAACATCCTGAACAGAGATATGGGTCTACATCGATTGCAGAGAATCCCTACTCGATACAAGCGACGGATGTGAGCCAGTCGATCATTATCCCGGTTCAGCCGGCCCTGGAGAAACACCTTCTGGTTGGGGGAGTGCTGAAAAAGAAGAAGTTGAGGGATCCATACAACCCAGCAAGATCAGGTCAGCCTGCGCTCCCGGTGGGGCTTGGAGTTGGCGATCAAGCCCAGCCGTTAAGTATTCTTCACAAAAAGAATTAAGAAACATTGCCGCACAAGCTGCCGATTGGGAAAGCCTTCGATATCTCTGAGGATAGATCTTTTCAATCAAAAAGACTTGGGGGCAACGATCCACTCAAAAACTGAAATCATTTGTTAGGCAGGGATGATCAAAACCTGGTCAACCCGATGATAGGGATGAGGATAGAAATAAGGCATCCAGTCTGATTTGGGAGCAGTACCATGACTCAAACCATTGCCCAGTGTGCTCTACAAGGGGCCTCAGAGTTGCTCAGCCGCTACCGGCAGGGAGAGCGCCATTTTCCCCAGTCCTGCTTGGAGTATGCCTTCTTGAGGGGGGCCGATCTGCGAGGGGCCAATCTCGAGGGATCCGATTTGCATGGGGCCAACCTGCGCTACGCCAACCTGCGGGGCAGCAATCTGGCAAAGGCCGACCTGCGCTGTGCCGACCTGCGCTATGCCGACCTTGAGGGAGCCTGCTTGGAAGGAGCCAATTTGAGTGGCTCCCTCTACAATCACAACACCTGTTTCCCGGTGGGGTTTGATCCGGTGACGGCAGGGATGCAGCCCTTTGAATTTTGATTGGGGAAGGAGAGGGGATCCCTGAGCCCTCAGGCCAAGGGAAAGCGCTCCCGCAAATCTCGAATCACCGGAGCGGGCACCAGATGATCGATGGGGCCGCCCAGCTTGGCGACCTCCTTCACCAGGCTGCTGCTGACAAAACTGTGCTCGCTGGCGGTGGCAAGGAACAAGGTTTCCAGTTCGGGAGCCAAAAGCTTGTTGGTGTGGGCCATTTGCAGCTCCACATCGAAGTCCGACAAGACTCGCAAGCCGCGCACGATCACCTTTGCCCCCCGTTGACGGGCGTAGGCCACCGTCAGACCTGAAAACGTATCAACCTCAACATTTTTGAGATGGGCCGTGGACAGGCTAATCTGGGCTTGCCGCTGCTCGGGGCTGAACAGAGGGGTTTTGTTGGGGTTTTTCAAGACGGCGACAATCACCTTAGAAAAGAGACGACTGGCTCGCTCGATAACATCGAGATGCCCAAGGGTAATGGGGTCAAAGCTGCCGGGGTAGAGGGCGATCATGGCCAACTGTGCACTATTCCCTAGCCTACCTGGTCTCGGGCCCAAGCCAAATAGGTTGTGCTCACTTGAGTGGCTGCCAGAGCCAGGATCTCGGGCTCAGCGTAGGGGTGCAGCTCTCGCAGCCGTTGTTCCAGGCGGGGGTAGGCAGTTGTGGGCAATTTGAGCAGGATGAGGAACTCGGCATCGGTCTCCAGGGATCCCTGCCAGCGATAGTAGGACGTGATCCCGGGCAAGACCTGGGCACAGGCCACATAACGTTCGGCCACCAGGGTATGGGCCAAGCGATGGGCCTCGGCTTCGGATCCCACTGTGGTCATGACAACCGCGAGGGTATCGGGTGTGGTCTTATCGTCCATGCGGGGCAGTGGTTAAGCAAGCGGTTCCTCCCTATCCTATCGCCCGCCAAGTTAGACGCTCCTAGCTCAACGGGGGCCTAGATTTGCCGAAATAGGGCCGCTTCTGGTGCCAGCGCCAGGCAGTTTGAATGATCTCGGCCAAGTCGGTGTAGAGAGGTTTCCAGTTGAGATCGCGAAGGATGGCGCCGGCATCGCCCACCAAGCGCGGGGGATCCCCAGGTCGACGTGCTCCCATTTGCACCGGGATCCGCTTTCCGGTCACGGCTGCTGCGGTGGCAATGACCTCTTTGACGGAAAAGCCTTGGCCATTGCCCAGGTTGTAGGCTGGTTGTATGGGCCGGCCAGAGGCCAGCGCTTCTATTGCCAACACGTGGGCTTGCGCCAGGTCGGTGACGTGAATGTAGTCGCGGATACAGGTGCCATCGGGGGTATCGTAGTCCTCTCCAAAGACCGTGATGTGGGGACGTTGGCCGCCGGCGACCTCCAACACCAAGGGGATCAAGTGGGTTTCCGGGTCGTGGGCCTCCCCAATTTCGCCATCGGGATCGGCTCCGGCGGCATTGAAGTAGCGCAGGCTAATGGATCGGATCCCGTGGGCAACCTGGAAATCTCGCAAGATCTGCTCCACCATCAGCTTGCTCTGGCCGTAGGGGTTGATGGGACGTTGCGGATGACTTTCGGGAATGGGAATCCGCTCTGGCACCCCATAAGTGGCACAGGTGCTGGAGAACACTATGTAAGGGATCCCGTGATCCCGCATGGCCTCCAACAAACTCAGGGATCCGGCCACATTGTTGCGGTAGTATTTGCCGGGATCCTTCACCGACTCGCCCACATAGGCATAGGCGGCAAAGTGAATCACCCCTTCCGGGCGATAGTGTTGGATGACTTGATCAAGCCGCTGGCGGTCGGCAAGATCCCCAATCTCCAACGGCCCCCAGCGAACTGCCCAGGGGTGCCCGTAAACCAAGTTGTCGTAAGCAATGGGGAGATGGCCAGAGGCCGCCAGAGCTTTGCAAGTGTGGCTGCCGATGTAGCCCGCCCCGCCGGTAACCAGGAGACGCATACGCCAGCTTAGATAGGGATCGCACACAGGATAAAGGCTGCCGACGGGATCCCTTCAAGCTCCAAAAGCTTCTTTGGCGGCGTACATGACCTCCACACTGATCTCGGTCAAGCCTCGTTCGCGGGCAAATTTTTCGGTGTTGCGTTTAACCTTGCCGCGCACAAAGCCGGGCACCTTGTTCAGCTCCGCCTGGGCTTCCCGCGTCCAGACGAGGTCGGAATCGGCGCTCAGGCTCTTGTGAATCACCTCCTTGGTGTCGTGGCCACCGAAGATCTCCAACAGGTGATCTTCCATGCCCAGGGTAAAGGAGTTGTAGATCAAATCCACAATTTGGTTGGCGCCCTCGTAGCCCAAAAAGGGCCGGTAGCCGATAGGGAAATCCTGCACGTGGATGGGGGCCGAGATGACCCCACAAGGGATCCGCAGCCGTTTGCCCACATGCCGCTCCATCTGGGTGCCGAAAATCGCGGCAGGTTCCGCCTGGGCAATGGCGTCCGCCACGCGGGTGTGGTCCTCGGTCATCAAGATCTGATCGCAATATTCCCCCACCTCTGCCTGGAACCACTCCCCATCGTAGGTGCAATAGCTGCCCGCCCACACCACGTGGATCCCCATCTCGCGGGCCAAGATCTTGGTGATGGCTGCCGCGTGGGTGGAATCCCCGAAGACCACCGCTTTTTTGCCGGTCAGGTTTTGGCAGTCGATGGAGCGGGAAAACCAGGCCGCTTGGGAAATGTGCAGGGTTTGCTCCTGGATGTAGGCTTCATAATCGACAGGGATCCCTTGCTCGTTTAGGATCTGCTGGATCTGGCGGATGAAGCGGGCCGTTTCCACCACCCCCATCGGGGTGATCTCAATGTAAGGCATGCCGAATTCCTGCTGCAGATAGCGAGCTGTCATCGGCCCCAGCTCCCGGTAGGGCACCACATTAAACCAAGCCCGCCCCAGGTGTTTGAGATCGTGGACACTGGCCCCTTGCGGGATCACCAGGTTGAGCTGGATCCCCAGATCCCGCAGCAGCACCTTCAGCTCCCGCAGATCATGGGCATTGTGAAACCCTAGGGTGGAAATGCCAAGGATGTTACAGGAAGGCCGCTCCGTCTTTTGGGGCGAGTCGTTCAGCTCCCCCTGTTTGCGAGCCTTGGTGATATAGAACTCCACAATCTGGTGCAGGGTGCGATCCGCTGCCTGCAATTCGTTAACCCGGTAGTGGTTGACATCTGCCAGCATTACGTCGCAGCGACTGGCCAACTGGGCCTGCCGGACAAAGTGATGCAGATCTTCCTGCAAAATGCTGGAAGTGCAGGTGGGGGTGACGACGATCAAATCCGGGTGCTCCTCCCCGTCTTTGCGGACGATGTTGCGAATCACCTTTTCGTCGGATCCCCGCGCCAACACCTGCCGGTCAACGACGCTGGTGGTTACCGGAGTAAAATCCCGCTCTCGCTCCAACATGGAACGCATCACGTTGAAATAGTCGTCTCCCAGAGGAGCGTGCATGATGCTGTGAACGTTTTTGAAGGAGCTGGCCACCCGCAGCGTGCCGATATGGGCAGGGCCAGCGTACATCCAATAGGCCAATTTCATGGGCAGCCTCTCAAGAAAGCCAGAGACAAAATCAAGGATCCCAACCCACCGCCGGATGTGCACCCGCTGGGAATCTCTCCTGGCATTGTAGAACGCTCAGCAGCCGGCATCCCTTGGCTGTTATCCTCCGTAACTCCCAACCGAGACGCTCCCAAGCCAAACTCGATCAAAAGAAAAACAACCCTGCCAAGGCAAGTGTGATTACGGGGATCCCTCTACTCCGCCCAAAGGGCTTGTTCCATCCTAGAAATAGGGGCGATGGATACCCATCTGGCCCCAAAGTTCAAGCTGAGGAACCTCAGGGATCGTGACAGGTGAATCGGCTAGCAGGCAAGAGCAGAGGAGTTTTTGTAGTTTTCGTTACATGTTAACTTTTGGAGACAAAACATGTAGCTCTACAACGTTGAGCAGAGATTCTTGTTTACAGAAGCAAGCTTTCCGTTGGAGAAGGCAGACTAACAGAGGGAAGAGAGATGGCTAATGTTTCCCTGAATACAAGCTCGACACAGAGAATTGTCGATGGCTAGTAATTTTGCGCGCCGTAACCGACCAAAGGCTGCTGCTTCTTCAAAGGTTGAGGTGAAAGCTTATGGGTTCCACAACGATTTCTTGGCAACGTGCTCGCAAAGCTCCTCAGGAGCTGCCTGGTTCCATGACTTCTGTGCTTTTCAAGTCCACGGGTCGCCTGCGCGACTGGTTGCAGGCTCCGTTGCGTCCCATTCAATCGGCTATGGATAACTTTAGCATCCGCGATCCACGCTTGGCCCATTTCCTTTGCCAGTGGATCCCGGCCCGCTGCCCCTTTGAGCGAGATGTGGTGCTGTTTGGCCATAAGGTGATGCACATTCCGCCCATGTGTAAGCTCAACCCCCTCTACGACCAGGTGGCAGGGCTGCGCTTCCGGGCCTTGTCGTTTTTGGCGGAGCGAGGAGAAGACATTAGCCGTTACCTGTAAGGCAGCTTTTTCCACTAAATCTTTTTTCAAGGGATCCCTGGCCATCCAAAGCCTGCTGCCAAACTCCGGAGCGGATCCCATTAGAAGCGGGTCTCAAACTCGATGGAAATGACATTGTTGCCCTCGAGGTCGGTGCTGGCGCGGGTGAGGGTTTGCTCGTTGAGGCGGTAGCGGGCGCTGTAGCGGGTGGGCTGAAAGGGATCCGTTAGGTTGCGCTGCACCGAGATGGAAGTGGCTGGCCCCAGATCGCGGGCCACCTCCAGCGCTAGCCCTATCGAGGAGCGGTTGGCAGCGCGGGTATCGACCTGGGGGACGGGGCTAATGCGCACCTCGTCTAGGCCCAGGGTGTCCCGCAGCGTGTCCAGCACATCGTTGAGCAAGGCAGTTCCGGCCAGGCCGGCCACTCCCGCTTCGGGGTTGAGGCGGGCCAGAGCTGTGCCTCCCAGGAGGGCGACGATCTCTTCGGGGGAGCGGCTGGGGCTGCTGGAAAGGGCCAGAACCCCGTTGCGGGGATCCGCCTCAGCCAGCTGGCTGGCCCGCCCGTTGACCGTGGCGAAAATCTCGATGCTCTGCTGGGATCCCGGCAGGTTGCGGTTGGTGTCAAAGGGGGAGAGCTCTTGGGGAAAGCGATAGACCTCGATGGCCTGGGTCATCAAGCGCAGGTTCAGGAAGGGATCGAAGGGGTTGTCTAGGTCAAAAGTGGCGGTATTGGAGCGGGAGCGATCCAGGCGAAAGTTGGCAAGGGGCAGGTTGACGCGGCCTCGCTCTAGGGCAATGGTGCCCGCTGGGCGCAGATCCTGGGGAGTGCCAAACAGGCGCAAGGTGCCGGCAGCATTGAATTCAAACAGATTGGGACGCTGCACGCGGATCCCTGGCCCCAAGACCAGCTCCAGTCCGTTGAGCCGCGGCTGCCAGAAGGGATCCGGCGAAGTCGAGCCGGCGGCAGCTGTTGCGGCCTCAGGTTCTGCCCGGCGGGGGCTGACATCCACGATCCCTTGAGAAACCTCCAGCCGCCCCTCGAGCAAAGGTTGCAGAAGCAGCCCTCTGACAGCCACCTCGCCGTCCAGATGGCCAGTGTAGAGGTTGGGCAGGTTGAGCTGGATCCCTTGGAGTTGCAGAGTTAAGGGTGGCGAGGTTTCGTCCATCTGCAGGGCACCGCGAGAGTTGACGGGCAAAAAGCCTTCAGCCAAAAGGGATCCACCCCCCAACTGTCCCCGCAGCTCCTGGACTTGCAGCTGATTGAGGTTAAAGGCGATCTGGCCTGTGAGGTCGGTAATGGGCTCCGGCAGGGCTGCCAGCTTGAGGATCCCCGAGTTGACGCTCAAGTTCCCCTGCAGGCTGGGCTCTCGCAAGGTGCCGCGGATGGCCAGCTCCAGTTGGCTTTGGCCGCCTTCCCAGCGCACCTGGTCGGTGAAGAGGTTGATCAGGCGCAGACCGCCATGCTTGGCTTGCAGGGTGAGGTCGATCTGGTCGGATTCGGCCCGCACCTCGGCAAAGGGCAGGGTGTAGGGCACCAGGCCAAAGAGGCGAATGGGTTCGTCACCATTGGCCAGCAGGGCGCCGCCCAGGCGCAGCTGCCCCCGCTGGTAGTCAAATTGTCCTCCCACCTCCCGCAGGGGCACTTGGTTGATCTGGGCGTTGACCACTGTCAGGGATCCGCGGGCATGGGGATCCCGCAGGTTGCCGGCCAGCTCCACGTCCAGGTTGAGATCCCCCTGCAGCTCCAGCTCCTCTGGCAGGAAGCGGTCCAGCAAAGCCAGAGGCAATCCTTGGATTTGCAAGGATCCCGACTGTTCCTCTAGGCCCAGCTTGCCCACAAAAAGGGCTTGACGTTCGCCACTGCGCAACCGCAGCGGCTCCAACACCACTGCATCTCCAGCCAGGCTGCCCCTAGCAGTAAGGCTTTCAATGCCAAACTCCTCTGCCTGCCAATTCTGGCCCTCAAGGTAAAAGCTGACGCTAGGCCGGTTGAGGCTGCCGACCAGGCTAACGCTGGCTTGGAATTCCCCTCGCAGACTTGTGGGCGGCGGGAAAGTGCTCCGCACCGCTGACGCGAACAGCGGATCCATGCGGCTGGCCAAGGTCTCCAGGTGGACGGCCAAGGTCTGGGCATAGTACTCCAGCTGCTCCAGGAGAGGATGGTTGGGCAAACCAACCGGATCGGTCTCCAACACCGAGGCAGGGCCCAAGGGGGGCCGCCGGAAGCCGCGAGTGGTGATGTCTTGCCACTGCCGCCACTTAAAGGCAGAGACGATGTCTTCCAGGCGGCCCTGGCGGGTGCTGATCTCTAGGTTAATTTGAGGAACGGAAACCTCTGGAGTAGACTCCAAACCGCCCTGGAGGGGATCCGCCGGCAGCTCCAGGGTGCCGCTAGCGGTGTAGGTGCTCTCAAACAAATCCAGTTGAGCTTGGGCGATCTCTAGGCGAGGAGAACCATTACCAGCGTGGTAGTCGAAATCCACCGAAAAGCCCCGTACTTCGATCCCTCCCAACTGCAGATCCGCCACCGCAGCCCGTCCTTGGGCGGCGCCGCTTGCCAGGTCAACTGCCACCTCCCCCTCGAGGGTTCCCTGCAGACTGGCCCACGGCCCGGCAGCCACCCCCCCCAGCAAAGCCAGAGGCAACTGGTTCACTGCCACCTGGAGCTCCTCTTGCCGGCGTTGGCCGCGAATTTCCGCCTCGCCCCGCTGCACCTGAAACTGCAAAGGCTGAAACTGGGGATCCAACTGCAGCGCCAGTCGATCCCGCTTCCCCCGCAGATCCACTTCCGTCCCCTGAACAGACCCCTGAAAGGGCCCGGCCAAGTCTTCAAAGGCCACATCTCCCACCTGCAAGCCCCGCAACTGCGCCTTGCCAGTCACCTGCAAGGTGTCCAGAGGTCCGCGGATCTGGCCGGATCCCTGCAGCACTCCTTTCACCAGCGGCGGCAGGCCGGGTACTTCTGCCAGCGTAATCCCGTCGGTGGTAAAGCTCAGATCCAGGGATCCCACCTGCAGGGTTTGAGGATCCACCGGGATCCGCCCCCGTATGCCGGCCAGCCGAGTTGCGTCGGCCAAGATCTCACCTTCTTGGATCACTAGGCCCGCCCCATCCCAGGCCACCTGGCCCCTTGCCTCTCCCAAAGGCTGCGACAGGATCACCGAGCCCTGCGCCCGCAGCGCCCCAAAAAAGCCCAGCTCCAGCGCCCCAAAAAAGCCCAGCTCCGACACCTCAGCCGTGTTCACCTGCGCCGTCAGCTCGCCAGAGAGGGATCCCGGCCATTGGGGGTTGAAAAAGGCCAGCGGCACCTCCTGAGGAGCCAACTGCGTCTGGAGCTGTCCCCCCGCCCACCGCCCCGCCACCGCCACCCGGCCTCCGCCCACGTCCAGCACCGCCTGCGGCACCTGCACCACCCAGTCCCGACCCTCCGGCAAAACCTGCAGCTGCCCTCTTCCGGCGATCTCTCCCCCTTGGGTTGCCCAGGTGGCCTCCGCCCGCGGTTGGGATCCCGTCAGCGCCACCTGCACTTGAGCGGAAACCGGCCCCACCCAAGGAAGAGCGCCCCGGCGGGGCAGGTTGAGGCCGTAAAGGGCCAGCACCTGCTCCACGTCGGCTCCGCTGACTTGAAGATCGAACTGGCCTGCCAAGCCGGCAGCCCATTGCAGCTGGCCGGAGCCTTGGATGCGACCCCCTGCAGTCTTGAGGTCAATTGCTTCCAAGGCCAAGGTTTGATCCGCAAAGCGGAAGCCAAAGGCATACTCCGACACCGGCAGGCGATCCACCTGCCCCGGCGAAAGCCCCCGCAACTGTCCCCGGATCTGCGGCTGATCCAAGGCTCCAGTGACCGCTACGGATCCCCCTACCACCCCCTCCACCGCCACCGGCAGGCCAAAGGCAAACGTCTCTTGGATCTGCTGCAGGCGGGCCGGCGCTACTTCCGCCTGCAAACCAAACCCCTGTCCTTGCTCCCAGACCACCGGGCCTTTTAGCTCGGCAAAGGAAAGCTGACCAAAGCGACCGCTCACCCCCTCCAGATCCAACCCCTGCAAGGTAAAGCGAACGGAGCCCTTCACCTCTTCAAAAGGATGGGGCAACCTCTCCAGATCCAGCCGAGCCTGTTGAACCTGGGCCTGCCCCGTCAACTCCAGCGGTTGATCCCGCCGCCAGAGCACCTGGAGATCCAAGCCAGTTTCCCCCTGCACCTCCGCAAAAGGGGCCGCCGGCACCACACTGGGCAAGAGATCCAAAGGCAGACGAGCCGCAGAAAGCGTCACCGAACCGGAAGCCTGGGCAAAATCCGCCACCCCCCTGAGCTGCAGGGGGTACCCCCCCTCCCCTTCCCGAGGGAGCAACCGTGCCGTCGCCTGGAAACTGGCCCGCCCCCCGAAAAGATCCTCCTCTCCTGGCGGGGCATTGTGAGTCAGCCACACCTGCACCTGGCCCTGCAGCCGATCAAACTGGCGTCGCTCCCCCACCAAAGGGATGGCCGTCAGGGATCCCTGGCGCAAACGGATGTTCAGCCCATGCAAGGGCAGGGATCCCTCCCCTTCGGGCAGTTGAAACTGCACATCCGCCCAGCCGCGATCCAGCGTTTCCATCAGCAGCAGTTGCGGCTGGTTTAGGGTAACATTCAGCACCCGTTCCCCCGTCCGCAGCCAAGTCCAGAAATCAGGGCTGAGGTCGATGGAGCCGATACTGGCCAGATGTTCAACGCGGCTTTCTCCCAAGCTCACCTGCCAGGGGGCCAGAAACCTCACCTCCCCCAATTCCACGCGCCGGCGCATCGCTTGCGAGAGGGTTGCTTCCACCTGCGGCAGCACGTGATCTTGAAGGTAGATCCCTGTTCCCCAGGCGGCACCAAAGGCGGCAGCCGTCAAGCCCAAACCCACCCCAGCTAGAGTGATGGGGGAAAGGTTGAATCGTTGCTGCTGCATCTTTGGATCTTGGTGATCCTCTCCCAACCGCCTACCCCTTAAAAACCTGACAGGCTGCCAAAAGCCATTCGTGCACTGCGGGCCGACCTTGCCGGCACAGTTGCCCCCATCCTACCCAAGGAGTCCTGGCTTGCCACGAGGGAACAGAAAGAAGAGATCCCTGCTCCCAGGCGTAATTCCCCCGAAGACCCCGCGGAAAAATACCGTCTCCCGCGGAGAACGGGGATGCTAAGCTATCTCCACACCCGAGATTGAACCCACCTTGGGGCCTCTCTCAGGTGTTCCCTTCTGTCGAGATGGTTGAAAGGAGAAGAGCCATTCCGGAACCCCTATCTCTGACGGTCAGCTTGCGCGGCAGCCACGAAGCGCTGGAAAACTGCCAGGTCTTTCACCTGACCGGCCTTCTGGATGCCTTTTCCGAGCCGGTCTTTGTTAAGGTGGTCACCAAATACCTGGAAGAGGGATCCCCTAACCTGATCCTGGATTTGACAGGGATCGACTTCATCGACAGCTCTGGCGTCGGCGCCCTGGTGCAATTGGCCAAGCTGGTGCAGAGCCGTGCGGGTGTCTTTCAGGTGGTGAGCAATCCCCGCATCACCCAAACGGTGAAGCTGGTGCGCCTGGAGAAGTTCCTGTCTTTGCGCAACTCCTTGCAGGAAGCCTTGGATCGCCTGAAGGAAGGAAGTACGGGCAGTACAGAGACCGCCTGATACGTAATAAGTATGGGTCTGGGAACCTTTTGGGGGATCAGTGCTGGAGCAGGGGATCCCGACTGGATAACGGTCAAAGCAGCCCGCATCCTCAGCACGGTCAACTGGGTGGCCTGTCCCCAAAATGCCGCCGGCCAGCCGGGCCTGGCCTATCAGATTGTGCGCCCTTGGCTGCGACCGGAACAAACCCTCTTGCCGCTTCGCCTGCCCTTTGTCACCCAGCCGGAAGTCCTACAAGCTGCCTGGCGAGTGGCTGCCCAGCAACTAGCCCCACTCCTAGAAAGGGGAGAAGATGTCGCCTTCATCTGTGAGGGAGACGTGGGCCTCTACAGCACCTTCGCCTACGTGGCCCAAGCCCTGCGGCAGCGGATCCCCGCCTTGCCCATCCAGGCCATACCGGGGGTGTGCTCTCCCTTAGCCGCTGCTGCTGCCCTGGGATCCCCCTTGGTGCTCGGCTCCGAGAAATTGGCGATTTTACCGGCTCTGTTTGCCCTCTCGGAACTGGAGCAGGCTTGTGCCTGGGCTGAGGTAGTCGTCCTCATGAAAGTGGCCTCTGTCTACCCTCAGGTTTGGCAGTGGCTGGCCGAAAGAGGTTGGCTGCAACAAGCCAGCTTGGTGGTCTGGGCCGGCTGGCCCCAGCAAACCCTCTTCCCCACCCTGGAAGGACTGGCCGACTACCAGCCCCCCTACTTTTCCCTGCTGATCCTGCGTTCTCGGCCCCGAAATCAAGATTCTCTTAACCTGGAAAACGAGCTACAGCTGGAATGAGTTTTCTAGGATAGGGAATGAGTTCCTTCCGGCGATTAAGCCCGAAGCAGGGGTTGGTCGTTGTTTTTTTGCGTTTATTTCTGTTTAGCTCAAGGCTCGCGCCGAGCCAGCTTGTTTCCCCAAAAAATCAGGTGTCCTGTGACGGAAAGAGGCTGAGGAATCCGAATCCAGAATGCTGGGATCCCTCATTGACCTGAACCAAAAAGAGATGAAAAGACCAAGTTAAAGGAATGATCCAGCCTGTTAAGAATGGTTGCCGCCCTTGGTGGAGAGATCGGCTATAGGTTAGATTATGGATGTAGTGATTCAGGCGAGGAGGATAATATCTCATCCCCATCTCAAATGCGAGGCACCGCTTCTCGATTGAATCAAATCCAAAATTCAAGTCCAAAATTCTCTGTCGGTCAACGCTTTGATCCAAGCTTCCGATCCGTTGCTTCGGCAGACTCTCCTGAGAAGTGGTTGTCTCGCTCAGCAGAGCACCTGGTACCTACGACAGGTTTTCCTCAAAGCAGAACAAGGGAGTTAGGCAGATAGCAGTTGGGCTTGCTGCACAAGCCACTGGGAAAGTGAGAGAGCGCTCTAGGTGTTCCTCAAATAATCCTCAAATAAAAGTGGTTTTGCCAGATCAACAAGCTCAGCCGGCTATTTTGAGTCTCCATTCATGAGCGAGTCAGGGGGGGAAAATCGGTGATCAGGTTCAGGTGCTCTCAACCTACAAGCTCTGCGAGTCGGAACCAGCGCTCAGTGGGACAAGGACTGCGGGCTTTAGCAATTCGAGGTTCTCTCAGTTCATAGTTTCACTCTCACTTTCAGGAGGTTGCTATGTTTACCTTTCTCTCAAAGATTGCTAGAGCAATTATCCGCATATTTGCTCCTGCCAAGTCCGATCTGGTGGAAGTGGGTTACCAGCCCATCACGGATGATATCTATCGCATCAACGGCTCAGCCTGCCATTTTAGCGATCTGGAGATCTCATCGTAAACCTCAGAGTCGGATTCTGGTGTCGGAGCGGCCACTGGCGCTGGCCTAGAAATTGGAAAAAAAGCTACAAGTTAAGACAACTGAATAAGTCTTAGTTAAGTCTTGGATGCGGTTAGTCCGCGTCGGCAGGGGTGGTTTTCCTCCCTGTGGCCAAGTTCTACCGGTTCAGTGGTGGCTCCCCGTGGGGGTCACCACTTATTGTTTTGTTGTTTGCAAGTTGTTTGGGAAAATAAGGAGAATGCTTGCGGTTGCCCTATCTCAACCTGTGTTGCCTTCCCCCGTAGTTTACCCAGCTACATCGAATGATCTGGATCCCTTGGCCGAAGTTCTAGCCCAGGTTTTTCATCCCCCCTCAGGTCTGCAACGCTGGATCTACCCAATTCGCAAGCTGGGCATTCGCGAAGAGTTGCGCCTCAGGCTGGCCGCAAGGGATCCCCACTACTGCTGTCTGGCAGCTGCGGTGGGATCCGAAGTGGTGGGCACTGCCGAGATCTCTTTGCGGGTCACAGCCCACGGGAAGTATCCCTACCTCTCCAACTTGGCGGTGCTGCCCGGCTGGCGGCGGCGAGGAATTGCTCGTCTGCTTTTGCTCAGTGCTGAAGGGGTGGCGAAAGGGTGGGGCTACCGCTGTTTGCATCTGCACGTATTGGAAGACAATCTCCCCGCGCGGCAACTGTACGCTCAACTGCGCTATACCCCCATCGAACGCACCTCTCAACTCTGGCGATGGTTGGGGATCCCTCCGCAGCTTTTGCTCTGCAAGTGGTTACCTTGAATTGGCAAAGGAATTGGCAAAGCGGCAACATTGAGCTGGCAGAGTGGAGATGCTTCCCACCCCGCCGGCTTGCTTCATGGTGGTGAGACGAGGTCCTGGACTCAGCTTTTATAAAGTTATGTAAACTAGAAATCGGGTTTTAGAGAGGTCCTAGAGTGGCAGTGAAGGAAGTGGGCAGAGTTTGGCGCTGGTTAAACCTCATGGGATTGGTTGTGGGCCTGCTTGTGGGCTTTGGGATGACTCAGCCTGCCTGGGCCCAGTGGGGGACTACCCCTCTCCCGCCGATAGGTTCTCCTGCGCCGGAGTTCGCATTGCCAGATCAATCCGGGCAAATACGGCGGCTGGCGGATTTTCGGGGGGAGTGGGTGGTGTTGTATTTTTACCCCCGCGACTTCACTTCCGGCTGTACGATTGAGGCCCGCCGCTTTCAGCAAGATTTGCCCAAGTTCCGGGCCATGGGGGCACAGGTTGTGGGCGTGAGCGCTGACTCGGTGGACTCTCACAGGCGCTTTTGCTCGGCAGAGGGGCTACAGTTTCCTTTGCTGTCGGATCCCGACGGCACGGTCAGTCGAGCCTACGGATCCTGGATGGGCGATGTTGCCCTGCGCAATACGTTCTTGATCGACCCGGAGGGGATTTTGCGAGAAATCGACCCAATCGTGAACCCCAGCCGCCACAGTGCTGAGGTTCTGGCCCAGTTGCAACGGCTTGTCGGTAGCTAGCCCTCTAGCTTTCCGGGCCAAAAGTCTGCTCGAACTCGTAGAGCAACTCGTCGATCTCCTCCAGCGCTTGGTTGACATCCACGCGCAAGCTGCCCAAGTCTGGCTTTTCCAACAGCTTGGCTACCGCTGGCCGGCGTTCGCGGATTAGCTTGATGCGCTCTTTCAAGGCGGCAATTTCGGCGGCGTCCATAGCTTCAGAGCATGACTCTAGTCAATAATAAGCTCAACTATACTGAAAATAATGTATAATATATAATATGTTCAGTACGGATTACTACCAGTTGATCTTTCTGTTTACTTTCGAGTCTGCCAACATGGTAGCCAAAGCAAAGCAGAAAATTGGTAGTAAGACGACACGGAAACTGCGCTTTGGGTATTCTACTCAAAGCTTTGCGGGATACCGCCATTCTGTTTGGACTCCGTCCCGCTAACGCGAATGGAAACAAACAGAATGCTATCGCTGCATAGTTGAACAGTGATGTTCAGCAGTGTTCAGCGTAAATGTATCAGACCTAATTGACTCTCCTAGCTTATCGCTTCCGCTGGGGGGGTGTCGCCTGCTGGGATCCCTTTCTGAACCACCGAGAGCCAATCATAATAGAGCTGCGCAACCTGGCACTCAACCCCGCTTCAAAGGTGCTGACATGCTCCCCTACACCCAGATTGTCGCCCACCGTGGGGAGCACACCCACGCCGAGGAAAACACGCTGGCCGCTTTTGCTGCCGCTATTGAGGTGGGGGCCGAGCAAATTGAGCTGGATGTGCGCTGTAGCCGAGATGGGATCCCACTGGTTGTTCACGATGCCGATTTGGATGGACAGCCTTTGGCCGCATTAACTTGGGCCGAGATTCGGGCCCGCAAACCCACGATTCCCACTCTTGAAGAGACCCTGTCCCATATCAAGGGCAAAATCACCCTCGATATCGAACTCAAAGAAGCAGGCTATGAGGAACAAGTCCTTGCCCTCGTTAGCGATATTTTGACCCCCGAAGAATTTGTGATCACCTCTTTTTTGCCTCAGGTGGTGCAGCGGGTTAAAACGCTTTTGTCCCCGCAACCCAAGGTTGGCCTGTTGATCGAGGAAAAGTCTGGGGAGTTGCTGCAAGCCAAGGGATCCTTATTTACCCGTTGCCGGGAGTTGGGAGCGGATTTTCTGGCCCCCCACTACAGTTGGGTGAACTTGCAGTTCTTGGCTGAAGCTGAACAGGCCGGGATCCCTCTGTACGTCTGGACGGTGAACGATCCTGAAGTGATGAAGTTGTGCTTGCAGCCATTTGCCGGCTCAGTAGGACAAAATCCCGTTGTTCAAGGGTTGATTACCGACCGTCCCCAATTGGCTTTGCAAATTCGCGCCCACCTTTTGGCAGGAGTAGAGGGGGCAAAACCCTAGACCATGGGCACAAACTGCACCGGAAAAGCCCCTTTTTGAACCCATCCTTGGGCTGTTTTGCAGAGGATCAGCAAGGACTGGGATCCCTGGGCACCGGAGTCCGAAGGGCTTTCTCCCACCGGCACCACCAAGGTGCCCCCCACCGCCAGTTGATCCAGCAGCACCATGGGCACAGTTGGGGGCGCTGCCGTCACCAGAATGGCATCGTAGGGAGCATGCTCTGGCCAACCTTGGTAGCCATCCCCCTGACGCACTTCCACGTTGCGATAGCCCAGGGCAGCGAGGGTTTGTTGAGCTTGAGCAGCCAATGGGGACAGACGCTCCAGGCTATACACTTGCCGGGCCAGCTCTGCCAAAACAGCCGCCTGATAGCCGGAGCCGGTGCCGATTTCCAACACCACCGATTCAGGCGTGAGGCGAGCAGCTTCTGTCATAAAAGCAACAATATAGGGCTGAGAAATGGTCTGGCCATAGCCGATGGGCAGAGGGCAATCCCTGTAGGCCCGATCCCGCAGATCAGAGGGGACAAAAAGGTGACGCGGCACTTTTCCCATGGCTTCCAGTACCCGTGGATCTCGGATCCCTCGTTTGATGAGCTGTTTCTTGACCATCTGCTCCCGTTGGGAAGCAAAGGGATCCGCAGCGTCGGGGGACTCTGGGATCCCAGCTGGAGAGCGAGAAGAATGTCTCCACCGGAAGGATGAGAATGGGTTGATCACCGATACACAACCTCCAGAAACGATGAGCTGCTCAGCTAGAAATCGCAGGAGCCCCGTACCGTACCCGTAGGGTCAGTGTCGGGAGGAATGCTATAATGGTACTGCGGGCACCAGAAACAGCTGTTTAGGGCACTGGTAACGGTCGATTGGGGGTGCAGTAAACCACCCCAGAGGCTCGCGGTTGGCTTGCTAACTGCAGGGCTACTAAAAGCCCGCTTCGTACCGCCTAGCGGTCGGTGTCGGGTAGTTTACATGAAGCTTACAGCCGGGATCCCCATGGGAGATATGGGATCCGGTTTGATCAAAGTTGTAAAGTTTTGTGCGCAATCTGCCGGGGCGAGCAATCACCACCCTGGTTCTGCCAGCGCAAGATTTTATAGTGTTGATCCCTACCTTTTCCCCGCAAGGGGAAGATGGTGAATGGGGTGACAGGCTGGGAACTGTCCTAGCGACACCTGGGGAGAGAGGCTGGGTTTAATAGACTGTAAACGTAATTTACGGTACAGATCTATGACAACTGCTGCCGCTTCTGCTACTCCCACTGCCCCTGAGACGACGCTGCTGAACGTTTGGCAAGTGCTGGCGGAAGAGTTTGCCGGTCAGGTTGCCCTACGGGATCCCCACGCGCAGCCAGTTTTCGAGATGTCTTATGGAGAGCTGTTTCGCCGCATTCAAACCCTGGCGGCTGGCCTGCAGGCTTTGGGCATTTGCCCGGGGGATCGGGTGGCCATTTTTGCCGATAACTCCCCCCGCTGGCTGATGGCCGATCTGGCCACGATGTTCACGGGAGCTGTGAATGTGCCCCGCAGCGCTGTGGCGGATCCCAGTGAGCTGGGCTACATCTTGCGCCACTCCGGTAGCACGGCCCTGATTGCTCAGGATCTGAAGACCCTGAGGCGGATCCGGCCGGATGTGCAGGAGCTGGGCCTGGAACGGCTGCTGTTGCTTTCCGATGAGCAGGAAGCAGGGGTGCTGAACTTTTCCCAATGGCTGCAAAAGGGTCGGGAACACACCTACCAACCCCCAAAGCTGGAGCGATCCCAACTGGCCACCATCATCTACACCTCCGGCACCTCCGGTCGGCCCAAGGGGGTGATGCTCAGCCACGGCAACCTGATGCACCAGGTGGAGAACTTGGGCGTGGTCGTACAGCCACAACCGGGGAATAAGGTGCTGACCATTCTGCCCACTTGGCACTCTTATGAGCGGGCTTGCGAGTATTTTCTCCTCAGCCGCGCCTGCATGTTGGTCTATACCAGCCCTCGCTTTATCAAACAAGATTTCCAACAGGAGCACCCCCATTTTCTGGTGGCAGTGCCCCGGATTTGGGAAACCGTTTATGAAGGGATCCAACGGCAATTCAAAGAGAAAAGCCCCCTGATGCAGCGGCTGATCCGCGCTCTGATGGCCGTGAGTGAGAGCCATGTGCTCTCTGGACGGATAGCTCGCAACCAGTCGATTTTGCATTACGGAGTCAGCCCCTGGGTGCGCCTGCAGGCTCGCCTGCAACATTGGCTGCTCTGGCCCCTGCACCGATTGGCCGATGTGCTGATCTACCGCAAGGTACGACGGGCGTTGGGCCCCAATTTTCAACATGCCATCAGCGGCGGTGGATCCCTGCCTGCCTACTTGGATCTGTTCTACGAGGTGGTGGGCATTTCCATCTTGAATGGCTACGGCCTCACCGAAACTTCGCCGGTGTTGTGCGCGCGGCGTCCAGACAACAATGTGCGCGGTACGGCTGGCCCCCCTCTGCCGGGGACGGAGTTTCGCATTGTGGATCCTGAAACTCGACAGCCGCTGCCCCCTGGAGAAAAAGGACTAATCCTGGCCCGTGGCCCGCAGGTGATGATGGGCTACTACAACAACCCGGAAGCCACCGCCAAGGTGCTCAGCTCCGACGGCTGGTTTGAAACGGGGGATCTGGGCTGGCTCACCCCCGACGGGCAACTGGTGATCACCGGCAGAGCCAAGGATGTCATCGTCCTACTCAATGGGGAGAACATCGAGCCCCAGCCGCTGGAAGATGCTTGTCTGCAATCTCCTTACATCAGTCAGATCGTGATCGTCGGGCAAGACCAAAAGAAATTGGCTGCACTCATCTACCCCAACCTCGATGCCCTCAAAGCCTGGGCTGCCGAGCAAGGGATCCCGGCTGAGGAAGCCGAGCTGCTGGCCCAGCCCCAGATCCGCACCTTGATTTTGCAGGAGGTGCGCCGCCGCATCCAAGAACGCCCTGGCTACCGGCCCGACGAGCAGGTCAGCGACTTTCGCTTCTTGCCGGAGCCGCTGAGCGTGGAAAACGGCCTCATGACCCAGACCCTGAAGATCAAGCGCAACCCGGTGGCCGAGCGCTATGCCCATCTGATCCAAGAGATGTATCCGGCTTGAGGTGCAGGCCCGCCTAAGTTTGGGATCCCCGTTGTTGCTCCAAGTAGCGCCGGAATTGCTCCGGTGGAATGGCCCCTCGGTAGGCTCCACAGTAGTAGAGGGTAAGCACTGCCTTGTAGGCCCAATCGCTTGGCACCACATCCGGGAAAGGGCTGGGCAAAGTATCTGCTTGGTTGTTGGCGCAGGCTTGCAAAATTTGCTCTGTGGTGAGCTGTTCTGCCAAGTCTGGAGGGAGTTCCCGCAGGTTGGCCTGGGCCAGAGCGGCGGTGGGCAGGCTCAAACTGGAGAGGGCTGCGCCCACAAGAGCTGAGGTGAAGAGGTGTTGCACTTTCATAGCACTCCGTGCTGTGCAGAGCACAGACAACTCGAAGAGGGTTAACGAGGGATCGATTGAGAGGGAATCCGTCCGGGGAGTCCCTTCTTCAGGGTAGTACGGACGAAAGGAGCGTCTGGATCTGGATAGAACGCCTCAGCCGCTTTGTTCCCGGATTAAGATGCAGGAAACGGGGGCACCTCCAAAACCCCAAAACAAGCCAAAAGGCAAGATTGAGTCTGTACAGCAGGCTTTTGTGCTGAGAGCTAGAGGCCGATGAACGTATCCAAAGGGCCAAGTTTTGACGGCGTGGATCCCCCGGATCCCAAGCTGATCGATGCCTGCGTGCATTGCGGGTTTTGCCTGACCACCTGCCCCAGCTACCGTGTAATCGGCAAAGAGACGGACTCGCCGCGGGGGCGCATCTATCAGATGGAGGCTCTCAACCAAGGTCAAATCTCCCTCTCGGCGGCTACGGTTTCCCACTTCGACAGTTGTTTGGGCTGTTTGGCCTGTGTTACGGCCTGTCCATCGGGGGTGCAATATGACCGCTTAATTGCCGCCACCCGCCCGCAAATCGAACGCAACTACCCACGTAGCCTTTGGGATCGGCTTTACCGCCAGTTCATCTTCTCGGTGTTTCCTTACCCGGAGCGGCTGCAACCGCTGCTGTGGCCTCTCTGGCTGTACCAAAAAATGGGGATCGGCACCTGGATCCGAAAGGGTCTGGAAAAGGTCTCCCCGCGTTTGGCGGCCATGGAATCCCTGATGCCCCCCCTGGAGGTGGAGCACCTTTTGCCCAAGCGCTATCCGGAGCGGATCCCGGCGGTGGGAGAACGCCGTTTCCGGGTGGGGCTCATTTTGGGCTGTGTGCAGCGCCTGTTTGCCCCACAGGTAAATGAGGCCAGCATTCGCGTCTTGACCCACAACGGCTGTGAGGTGGTGATCCCGCCTGTCCAGGGCTGTTGTGCGGCCTTGCCCCACCATCAAGGGCAACTGCAGCAGGCGGAAACCCTGGCCCGCCAGATGATCGATGCCTTTGCCGATTACGAGTTGGATGCCATTCTGATCACCGCTTCCGGCTGCGGGCATACCCTGAAAGACTATGGCCACCTATTGGCCAGGGATCCCGACTACAAAGAGAAGGCAGCCCGATTTGCCGCCCAGGTCAAGGACATTCAGGAGTTTCTCGCTCAGGTGGGGTTAACGGCTCCCCTACACCCGCTGCAGCCGGAACCCCTGGTGCTGGTCTACCAGGATGCCTGTCACATGCTGCATGGGCAGCGGCTCAGCCAGGAACCCCGACACCTGCTGCGGCAAATCCCGGGTCTGGAGCTGCGGGATCCCGTCGATGCGGCCCTCTGCTGTGGTAGCTCCGGCGTCTACAACCTGTTGCAACCCCAGGTGGCGGATGAGCTGGGATCCCAGAAGGTAAAGAACTTGCTTAACACCGGTGCTCAGGGGATTGTCTCTGCCAATATCGGCTGCCGCCTACAAATCCAGAAACATCTGCGCCTACAGGGCAAAGCCGGGATCCCCATCTATCACCCGATGGAATTGTTGGATCGCTCCCTTACCGCTGCGCGACGCTTTCGCGAACAAGCTACAGGGGCTGCCTCTAGTCCCCGATCTGCTGAACAATTGGTTACTTTGCGGAACCGAAATAGCCATTAAACTAAGCATGTTGGCCGCGGCTATCTGAATGCTGCTTGGATTCCGCACCCGCTTAGAGCTGAATAACCGGCAGAAGACCCTAGCCGCTCAGCACGCTGGGGTAGCCCGTCACGCCTACAACTGGGGCCTGGCCATCTGTCGGCAAGCCCTGGAGAACCGGCAGAAACTCCCCACCGCCATTGACCTGCACAAGCGCCTGGTAGCCGAGGTTAAGAAGGAAAACCCCTGGTACTACCAGGTCTCCAAATGCGCTCCTCAGCAGGCATTACGCAACTTGGAGCAAGCCTTTAAGCGCTGGCGGGGTGGGTTGGGGAAGTTCCCCCGCTTCAAACGCAAGGGAGTGCGAGACAGCTTTTACCTAGAAGGCAGCATCCGCATTTCTGGCGACCGCATCAAGGTGCCTATCTTCGGTTGGCTGCGCTGTGCAGAGTTACTTCCGGCGACCACACCCAAGAACGTGGTCATTAGTCTTCGCGCCGGACATTGGTATATCTCCTTCAAATATGAAGCTCCAGCGCCTCAGGTGGAGAAGACCGGGGAAGTTGTGGGAGTGGACTTAGGTATCCATCACCTGGCCACCTGTTCCGACGGGGAAGTATTCGAGAATCCAAAGCCCTACCGCAAGGCGAGGAAGCGTCTGGCCAGACTGCAACGGCGGCTGAGTCGCAAGCAGAAGGGATCCGCTAACCGTAAGAAGGCGGTGGTGCAGTTAGGCAAGGCCCATAAGCGGGTGGCAGACATTCGGCAAGACAATCTGCACAAGCTAACGACTTACCTGGCCAAGAAGTATCGGGTGGTGGTGATTGAGGGCTTGCAGGTGAAGAACCTGCTCAAGAACCGCAAGCTGGCAGGAGCGCTGTCAGACTGTGGGTTCTACGAGTTGAGGACTCCGTCCCGCTATCGCGAACGGCGACAGCTAGAGTATAAGGCCCGGCTCTACGGCTGTCAGGTGGTGGTGGCGGATAGGTTTTATCCGTCCAGCCAACTGTGTTCAGGGTGTGGGCACCGACAGAAGATGCCACTGCAGGAAAGGGTGTTTTGCTGCCCGTGTTGTGGTCTGGAGCTAGACCGCGACTTGAATGCAGCCCTAAACCTGTTGCGGTGGTACAGAACTACCCCAAGCTCTGGGGGAAGTGACGCCTGTGGAGACTCCTCTGGCGGGGTGGTGGGGGTGAACTCTGCCGCTAGTCATGGGTCGCTGAAGCAGGAAGAAAGCAGCGATGCTGGGCAAAGTTCTGTTTTGTTCAGCGTTGCATAAGTCTTTCGGAGCGGACTTCTTCGGGTCAGGCAGAGGTAGCCGAGGCAACCGGTTGAGTGGATCCTGGATTTCCGGTCGCGCTGGCGTAACCTGGCGCAACATAGCCTCCCACCCCACTTCTCTCCCCCATCGCCGATGGGCTATTCCATCAACAGGCCCAAGTCCAGGTGAGGCTGCCACAGATCGGCCAGGCGCTCCAGCAATTGCTCCCGCTGCTGAGCATAGTGGCCCTCCAGATCCGGCAAGGGATCCCAGCCTTTTTGTCGGCGCAGCCAGTTCAGCCATTGTCGCCGCCACAGGTGGTTGTCAAACAGGCCATGCAGATAGCTGCCCCAAATCCGACCCGTGGGATCCCGCCAGCCCAGGTTCTCTTGCTCGAACAGCGGCAGGCAGCCAGAGGGATCCGCCTGGGTGGATCCCTGATGAATTTCGTACCCCTGGATGGGGGCCAGGGCAGGCCATCGGCTTTGGGTCTGTACCTGCTGGGTGACCTTGGTGGGCTGTAAAACGGTGGTCAAAGGGAGAAAGCCCAACCCCGAGTAGGTGCCGGCGATCCCCTCCCAGCCTTCGGGATCGGCGATGGTTTCTCCCAACATTTGCAGTCCGCCGCAAATGCCGACGATATGGCCGGAGTATTGGCGCAGTTGATCGGCCAAGCCGGTCTTTTGCAACGCGAACAGATCGTTGAGGGTGGTCTTGCTGCCGGGCAGGATAACCACATCCGGGGATCCCAAACTTTGGCCGGGGTGAACCCAGCGCAGATGGACGGTGGGCTCCGCCAACAAGGGGTCAAAATCCGAGAAGTTGGCTACCTGGGGCAGACGAACCACAGCAATCTCCAGTCGCCCTTCCCTCAGGGCTTGGCCACCGGCCCGGTCGCGGCGATCTTCCCAAAGCAGGGGGTTGGCTGCAATTCCCATCGAATCCTCTTGGGGCAGAACCCAATCCAACCAAGGCAAGACACCAACGACGGGGATCCCGGTGTAGTTTTCCAGCCAGTCCAGGCCGGGCTGCAACAATTCCCGCGAGCCGCGAAACTTGTTGATGACAATGCCCCGGATCAGGGCCCGTTCTTCGGGTTCCAGCAGTTGGAGTGTGCCCACCACATGGGCCAGCGCCCCACCTCGGTCGATGTCCGCCACCAGCCAAGTGGGGGATCCCAAATGCAAGGCAACCCGCATATTTGCCAAGTCCCGATGTTTGAGGTTCACCTCTGCTGGGCTACCTGCCCCCTCGCAAAGGATCCAGTCGTACTGCTGTTGTAGGCGAGCAAGGGCTTCTTTGACCGCTTGCCAGGCCGGCGCAAACCAGCGCTCGTAATACTCTCCGGCGCGGTAGGTGCCCACCGCCACTCCGTTCAAGACGATCTGGGAAGTCAGGTTGCCCTGGGGCTTCAGAAGAATCGGGTTCATTTCCACCGCAGGGGGGATCCCGGCAGCCCAAGCTTGCAGAGCCTGCGCGTAGGCAATCTCCTTGCCGTCTGGGGTGACATAGGCGTTGAGGGACATATTCTGAGCTTTGAAGGGGGCGACCCTTTTTCCCGCTTTCTTGAGAATGCGACAGAGGGCTGTCACCAAAAGGGTTTTGCCCACATGGGAAGAAGTTCCCACCACCATCAAGGATCGACCTGAACAGCTCACCCCGGATCCCTCACCCTTGGTTTCTGGTTGTTGTCATTCTCTCCGCGGCCAGTCCTGCCAAGCCAGGGCCTCCGTTGGCAAAGGCGACTCTGCAATCCCCTAGTTAACCGCCCTGCTGATGCCCAGAGCCGCACCCTCCGGTCTGCACGGGATCCCAGGGGCTTGCGCTTTGTGCTTTCGACAGGATTTTGAGCTGGGGCAGATGGATTCGAACCACCGAATGGCGGGACCAAAACCCGCTGCCTTACCGCTTGGCGATGCCCCAATTCACATTGCTTAACCAGCTTAATTAATCTAGCGATGCAGCTTCGGGTCTGTCAACAGTTGCGGTGGCTTCCTGTGTCGTGGGGAAGCTGAAGCTGATACATTCACGCTGAACTCTCCTGAACATGGTTCAGGAAAGAAGCGATCGCATCCTGCCTATCTCTGAGCAGGAAGGCGGTATCCCGCAAAGCCCTGAGGAATACCCCCCGAGCGCTTTCCCCCTTCACTTCCCGGCAACCGTTGCGGTGGACTCAAGGATCAGGGGGAAACTTGGTCTACTATATCCCTCTCAATGACTTTTGCCAAACCGCCTAAAGCTCAGTAAATTCAGCAAAGTTCAGGGTTTTGGGGGTTAGAGGCATGCTCTTCGCCAAGGCCAGGGCCGATGTCAAAGGGGTTCACAGGGAGAATGCGGGCCACCTCGAAGAAATAGGCGCGGATCTCTGGCCCGAAATAGATGACATCTCCGCTCCTCAGGTAGTGAGTGGCCACCCGCGTGCCGTTGACAAACACCCCATTGGTACTGGACTGGCCCTTGCGGTTGCCGTCGATCAGGCAATAGGTAAACCCTGTCCGGTTGGACTTGGTGGGCACCCGCACCAGGTAAGCGTGGTGACGCGAGACAAACCGATTGACGATCTGGATGGCGTTGGAGGGATCCCGTCCAACCGTGTAGATATTCTCCCGCAGGATGTAGCTGCAGGGCCGGACAGGATGGCAGATGGACATGGTGAACTCCGGATGGGATACCGGCCGTTCAGGGACTTGATCGAACAAATCCGCCGGCAGATCAAAGCCCTGGCTGGGAAGAAGACTTTTCCCGCCAACCGCCGTGGTGGAGGTAAAGAAATCGTCGTAGCTATGTGACAACGGCCTTCCCCCCTCAACGCTCAACGCCATTCACAGCAGCTTGGCTTTCCAAATTCAAAGTCTTATCTATAGTCTAAAGTCTTATCTATAGTCTTATCTATAGTTCCCCAAAACCCTACTGCTTTCAAAGGAACTCTGGTCTTGGCGGGCTGCCGGAAAACCCACAAGCCCCAGTGTACTGTACTATACGCTATAGGCAGTCTTGGAGATACCCCCTTTCCCAAAAAATTGGGTTTGGGTTGGGCCTATTTTGGCTTTCAGGGATCCCTTGGGAGCCTCAGCCTTCGCGGGCTATCCTGAGTAACAGATTCTTGAGGTAGGGGTGTGACAGAGGCCCTGCTGCGTCGGTTGGATGTGGCCACAGAAGCTGCCCTGGAGGCAGGGGCTTTGCTGCGCAGTTATGTGGGGGGCACCCTTGCCATTGAGGAGAAACGTCCGGGCGACTTGGTGACTGCGGCGGATCGCGCTTCTGAGGATCTCATCTTGAAAATCTTGAGGCGGCACTTCCCCGAAGATGTCATCTTGACCGAGGAATCAGGCCAGCAGGGATCCCCGGAGGGTGCCTACGCTTGGATGATCGATCCCCTAGATGGCACCACCAACTTTGCCCATGGCTACCCTTTTGCCGCCGTCTCCATCGGTTTGCTGCAGGGGCGGGAGCCGGTTTTGGGGGTTGTTTGTGACGTTTTTCGCGGGGATCTGTTTCGCGCCGTCCAAGGAATGGGGGCCACCCGCAACCGTCAACCCATTCGAGTCTCCACAACGGCTGAATTGTCTCGGAGCCTGCTGGTTACCGGCTTTGCCTACGATCGTCGCGAAACCCCCGACAACAACTACGCCGAGTTTTGCCACTTTACCCATCTCACCCAAGGAGTACGGCGCGGCGGATCTGCAGCTCTGGATTTGGCCTATGTGGCCACCGGCCAGTTGGATGGCTATTGGGAGCGGGGCCTCTCCCCTTGGGACATTGCCGCAGGGATCGTTCTGGTGCGGGAGGCAGGCGGCAAGGTGACCGCTTATGATGGCAGCCCGGTGGACGTTTACAGTGGCCGACTGTTGGCCAGCAATGGCTGGTTACACGCTGCTCTGCAAGAAGAATTGGCCCAAGTACAGCCTTTGCCGGTCTCCTTTCCCATGCGGCGGGATCCACGCCCAGCCTATCAGAACCGGGAAAGCTCCCCAGTTGAGTTGAATTGAAGACAGAAGTAGCTGACGAATAATCGAGGAATAATCAAGAAGATTCCAAGAACCCTATGTTGGGCAGGGTAGATAGGAGATGGGTTAGCGGACTCCCCGGAAAACAGCGACATGGCTGCCGGGCGGCACAGTTCGGCCTGGCTCTCCTCTTGGGAGCGATGGCCCTTGGGGTCGCCACTGCTGGCCCCGGTTACCCTCAGCCGGCACAAGGGAAAGTCGCCCCCACCGAGCAGGCACAGCCCCTCGATTCCCGTTGGGCCGAGATCCAGGCCCGGGGGCGCATTCGGGTTGGCTTGGATCCCAGTCTGGGGCCGGCCTATCTCTATACCGACTTGGAGCGACAAACCTACGCCGGCTTCGAGTGGGATATCCTGGAGGCGCTTGCCCAAACCCTTCAGGTGCAGGTGGATCCCATCTACGTGGCCTGGAGCGAGCAGTTGGCGGCCTTGCAAGCGGATGAGGTGGACTTGATCTGGGGAGCGCGGGAAGCTTTGGGATTGGATCCGGAGCAGTTTCTGGCCACCCGGCCCTACTACCTCAGCCCGCAGCGCTTGGTGGTACGGGATCCCTCCCCCGCCTCCGGGCCAGAGGAACCGGCCATTGAAGCACTGTCGCAATTATTTGGCCGCAAAGTGGGCATTGTAGTTAACAGTACGGGGGCAGCCCTGCTGGAGGCGTACAACGAGAGGAGAGGCAACGCCATTCGTCTCTTTGCCACCAGTAACCCTGAGCGCTTGTTTGCTCAGCTACAGGCTGGCCAGTTGGATGCTGTGCTGGTCGATCAGCCCGTTGCCGCCCTGAACCTGCGCCAAGCTGGATCCCGACTGCGCCTGGTGGGGCCGCCCCTGTTCCCCATGCCTCTGGTGGGAGTAGTATCCTCTCAGCATCCTTCCCTGAAGGAAGCTGTGGATGGGGCGATTTCCAGCCTGATCGAAAACGGAACCTTGCAGCAGATTTTAGAGAAGTGGCAACTATGGGATCCAACTCTAATGTCCCCCGCCTCAACCGAGGACTAGCCCGCTACGAGACTGACCATTTCGCCATCTTAGGCGTGCCCCTTACCGCCGACTCCAAGGGGATCCGGCGCGGCTACCTGCAGGCGGCCAAGGCCCTCCACCCGGATCGGTTTGTGGGGGATCCCGAAGGTGCAGAACGCGCCAACATCCTCTTTGCCAAGCTGGTCAACCCGGCCAACGAAGTGCTGACCAAAGAGCGGGAGCGAGGGGAATACGAAACGGTGCTCAAAATGCGGATTAAACGCCTTTTGGAGACGCCCCCCCCGGATCTTTGGCCCTCTGGGGAAGCTGTCAAGGGCTTGGCCGAGCACCCCCATTGGCAAGAAGAGTATGTCAGGCGGGTGGAGAAGCTGGCCAAAGAGCAATACAGCTCCATGGAAACCCTGCTCGAGAAAACCGAGCAATTGAGCGAGCTGAACCTGGCCTATTTGTTGCTCAAGGCCGGCTACCAGGGGAGCCTAGCCCCTGCCTCTAGAACCACTACCGCGACCGGGATCCCAACCCCTTCCCCCAGCCGTACCACTGTGGGTGGGATCCCAGCCTCCCCCGTCGTTGCTCCGCCCACCCGTCCCCCTGTTCAGCCCGTTCCCACCCCACCTCCGGCTCCCAAGCTCAGCCCTGCGGAAACCCGCTTTATCCAAGCCTTGGACATGATCGAGCGCAAGCAATACCGGGATGCGGTGCAGTATCTGAACTTTGCCATCAGCGCTGAGCCCAACGTGGCCCGCTACTACCTGCACCGAGGCATTGCCCACCTGAAGCAGGGGAATACCGGCATGGCCAAAGCAGACTTTATGCAAGCCAGTCGCCTAGAACCTGCCAACGCCGAGTTGATGGCCGAGGTGCGCCGCTGGCTGCAGCAGGTCACCACCCAACAGCCCGTTCCCTCGCCCAGCCGCCAAACGAGCCAAGCTCAGAAAGTGGTGCCACCTCCCCGTAAGGAGGACAACGGCGGGTTCTTTAGCCGCCTCTTCGGCAGGAAAAAGTAGGCAGACAGAGATCCCCTTAACGCGCTCCTCCCAGCACCAGCAGCGTGACCAGGGATCCCGTATTCCAGAGGCTGTGCAGCAGGATGGGAGCCAGCAGGTTGCGGCTGTGGCTGTACACCACCCCCAGCACCACCCCCAGCATGGTCAAAGGCAGCAGATCGGAAAGGTTGAGGTGGGCAAGGGCAAAGGTGAAGGCGCTAAGCCCAATGGCGGCCCCCATAGGCAGGTAGCGGCTTAGAGTAGGCAGCCAAAAGCCCCGGAACAGCACCTCCTCAAAAACAGGGGCACAGACAGACACCACGGCCAAAAACACCAACCGCGCCCCCCAACCATGGCTATCCAGCAGCAGGGGCAAAATGGGATTCCCACCCCCTGCCTGCGGCAGCAGCAACTGCGACAGCGCCGCTGCCAGCACCACCAAAGGCAAGGCCACCCAGTAGCCACACAGGCCCCACAGCAGCCAAGGGTCCCACAACCGCACCTGCAGCACCCTCTGCCAGCCGGGGTAGGTGTGCAAGAGACGGTACAACAACCCCGCCCCCAGCACAGCGCCGGAGTTGTAGGTGAGAAACAGGGCCACCGCCTGGTGCCAAGGGCTGAGCTGCTCTGCCCCCAGGCCGAGGATGATGATGTAAAGTCGAGGCACCAAAGCGTTGAGGGCGATAAACCCCAAAAACCAGCCGGTCAACACCGCTTGCGCCCCGATCCCCGGCCAAGGCACTTCCCAAGCAGGGCCCAGGAGCGGACGTTTGCGCCAAAGGCTCCAGCCCAGCCAGCCCAACAAGAGCATCAACCCCAGCAGTGCCCCCAGCACGGGGATCCCGCCCACCACCGCCAGTCGAAACAGAGCCGCCAAGGCCAATTTTTCCTGCTGTTGGTTGAGGGCATTCAGGCTATCGCTGCGCTGCTGCAGTCGGTAAAGCTGTTGCAGGGCCACCGCCTCAAACCAGCCATCCAGATGATTGCGGATCTGCACTTCCGCCTCTGGCAAGATGCGCCGCGGTGTTCCCCACAGCCCTTGCAAAACCCGCGCTGCCCCCTTTTGGCTCGATTCCAGCTCCACGGGACGTTCCAGGTCGATGATCTGCTGCCATTGCTGCTGAGCAGCTTCCAGATCTTCTTGGTAGGCATAGAGCAAGCCAAGGCGCAGCCAAAGCGCATCCAGCTCCGTCTGCAAATCTTGCATTGAGGCCAGAAGGGCAGGATCCACCTCTGGAGATTGGGCCAGTTCTGGGCTGGCCGCCTCAGATTCGCCAGCAGGAGTTAAACGGGCCAGCCGTTTCAAGCGTTTCAGGCGTTCGGCGTAGTTATCGGCAGTCTGCTGATAGCGATTTTGGGCCACCTTGAACACATCCTGACCCAAAAGTGCCCGTGCCAGATCCTGATAGCGGGGATCATCGAGGGTGCGGGAAGCCTGCAGGGCGAGATCGGTTTGCAACAAATCCAACTGCGTTTGGGGCGGCGGCTGAAACCAACTGCTGGAAAGAGAAAGCCCGACAATCACAATGGCCAATAGGCTCAGCAGGTTGAGGATCCCACGGCGAACAGAAAACCAAGCAGAGGAGGGGTCGGCAGAGGCCGTGGTTTCAGAGTGAGACATTGCGGCGACGGATCCAACTCAAGCGGGTTATATCCTATCTTCTGTTTGTCTTGGCGGAATGGAGTTGTTATTACTGCATTACGGATTTGTCCTGTTGTCACCGTCGCTCCAGCCAATAGCGATAGATGGGCAGGCCCAGTTGTAGGCAGTGCCACTCTCGCTCCGTGGGAATGCCGAGGGGATTGGAGTCCAAAGGCCCCTGGTGGGGATCCCAAAACTGCGGATGATCCAAAAATCGAGCTGCCATTTCTTCGGCCACCTCTTGGATATCCGATTGCAGGAAGACGGGGCTGCCCGGTCGCAGCAGCAGAGCCAGATCCGCCACCAGTTGGGGCTGGACGATCCGCCGTTTGTGATGGCGCTTTTTGAACCAGGGATCCGGAAATAGGATGGTCACCCGGCTGAGATCCCCCGGCGCAAACAGATGCCGCAAAGAGACATTGATGTTGGCAAACAGAAAATGGACGTTATCCAGCCCCAGCTCATCCCGCCAGGCATTGGCCCGCTCCACCAGCGCCTGCCGAATCTCTACCCCCAGGAAGTTCCAGTCGGGCTGCTCCTGAGCGAGGCGCAGCAGAAATCGTCCGCTCCCTGTGCCGATATCCAGATGAAAGGGCTGCCCCAGCCGCCGGTATACCCGTTCCCAATGGGGTGGGGGGGTGGGCTGCTGATACTGCGCCTGCAGGGGATTGACGTGCTGCCGTACCCGGTGACCGAGGCCCCTCTGTAAGGGGATCCCGGCCCAAGGCGGAGAAGGGGGGCGCTTCTCCAGTTGGCCCTCAGGCGATTGCTGCCCCTGTTGCACCTCTGCTTCCATAGACCACCTCCTGCCGCCAGCTGCGGCCCTCGCCCAGTAAACTACCCGACCCTGACTACTTCGCAGTACAGGGCGGGCTTTCGGTAGCCCTGCAGTTGGCAAGCCAACCACGGACCTCTAGGCTGGTTTACGGCAGCCCCAAGTTTGGCAATCATGTTGGCCCCATTCCAGTCCGCATCCCCTTCCCATCCACAGTGCCCACACTTAAACTTCTTCCCACTGCGATAGGATTGCGTAGGATCGGGATGGATGTGCAAACACCGGTGGCAGGTCTGCGACGTGTAGGCAGGCGGAACCAGTACTACAGGCACTCCGGCGATGGCAGCCTTGTAGACCACAAACATCCTAAGCTGGTAGAACGCCCAACTGTTGGCCCTGCGCCGTTCAGCTTTGCTCCGTGGCTGTTGATTAACCCTTTCCCGGATCCCTGTCAGGTCTTCCAGAGCGATAGCACTGTTGGTAGCTTTTGCCCTGGAGACAATAGCTTTGGAGATGCGATGATTAACCCACGCTTGAAAGCGCCTCTCCTTGCCAGACAGCCGTTGCAGCAGTTGACGGCATCTGCGCCGCGAACTGCGTGTGCCCTTACTGGCTTTGCGTTGGAGTACCGCCCTCAACCGGGAGTAGTGGTCTCGGACTCTGTTCAACTGCTGTCCATTCCAGTGATCTCCTTCCGATGTATGAGCAATATCCGTCCTGCCCAAATCCACCCCGATCACCTTGTCGGTATCTTGTTGCTTGGGTGGTTTTTTCTCTACGCAAATCTGGATGTAGTAGGAGCCATCTTTGCGCTTGACCAGGGTGGCGGATTTGGGGTTGGAACCAGCCAGCATCCCACGCTGGTAGTTGCCAATGGCCAGTTCAAAGCGTTCTCTCCCTTCAACCGTGGTGAGCGACACCGTCCAGTCTTTTTGACGGAACGAAAAGATACGGGCGTCGTAGGTAACAAAGCCGCTCTTAAACTCCTTGACGGGACGCTTTTTCTGCTTAGCCACTTTGCGGGAACCCGCTACCCGTCTGCACACCTGTTGAGCCAAGTTACTGGACAAGCCAAACCGGGCTCGAATCTCGTAGTAGCAAAGGGATTGGAGTTTGACTGCGTTGACTACTTTTTCTGGTGTGTTTTGGTTGACCCAGTTCAATGCCTGTACAAAGGCATCCATCGTCGCGTCCAATTTGGCGGCTTGCGACGGGGACACCTTGAGCTTGCAGGATATGGTCAGGACTTGGCTCATAAGTTCATTGTACTTCATCAAAGCGCATTCCTCCCGACACCGACCCTACGGGTACAGTGCGGGGCTCCTGCGATTTCTAGCTGACCAAGGGATCCCCCAGCTTGGAGGGGAGCGACAAAAGTCCAGGAGATCTAGGCTACCACCGGATGCTGTCGATGACTTGCCGCAAGATCTGGGCCGAGCGGTGCAGCTGCTTGCGCTCACTCTCGGTGAGGGACATGGCCAGCGTGCGTTCCACCCCCTGCCGCCCGACCACTCTGGGCAAGCTGAGACAGACCTCTGGCAGATCGTACTCCCCTTGGGTGAGGCTGCTCACGGTTAAAACGCGGTGTTGATCCCGCAGCAGGGCTTGGACAATTTGCGTCACCCCTAACCCGATGGCGTAGCTGGTGGCCCCTTTGCGACGGATGATCTCGTAGGCAGCGTTGCGCACCTGCTCGAAGATATCCCCCAAATAGGCGGGATCCCAGTCCGGCGAGAGTTCCCCAATCGGGGTACCGGCAATGTTCACCTTGCTCCAAGCGGCCACCTCGCTATCTCCATGTTCGCCGATGATGTAGGCGTGCAGGCTACGCGGATCCACCCCCAGGCGCTCCGCCAAAAGATAGCGAAAGCGGGCTGTGTCCAAAACCGTCCCCGACCCGATCACCTGCCCTGCCGGCAACCCCGACAACTTCAGGGAAACGTAAGTCATGATGTCAACGGGATTGCTCACCACCAAAAGGAGTGTGTCAGGGCAATGCGCCATCAAGGCCGGGATCAAGCCTTTGAAGATCTCGACGTTGCGCTGCACCAAATCCAAACGGGTTTCTCCAGGCCGCTGCTTAGCCCCTGCCGTTAAAATCACCACGTCTGATCCGGCGCAATCAGCCAGTTCCCCTGCCCGTATCCGCGTCGGCTCCACAAAGGGGATCCCGTGCACCAGATCCATCACTTCCCCTTCCAACTTGTTGCGGTCGATGTCGTGAAGGACCAGCTCATCCAGAGTGTTCTGGATTACCATCGAGTAGGCACAGGCCATGCCTACCTGGCCGGCGCCGATGATGGATCCCTTCAAAAGGCGGCGAGAAGTCAGCCCCTCGACCTGCTGCTGGGAGCGCTGCTTGGGTTGGTGCTTAGAAACAGTCATGGCTGCAGCCGCTACTCTTCGTTTTCCAGCTTAAGCCTGCCTAGAGGAAGAAAAAAACAGGCTACCGCTCTCCAGAAGAACTGGAAAGGCGAGAAGAGGCAGGATCGGTTGCCGCAGCGGACTGGATCCATCTGAAACAATAAAAACAATAAATAGCCCTCTAACCTTCAACAGTCCTCAACCCGGCTGCTGGGTTAGCCGCTGCCAAAGCTCGAGGGGAATGCGCTCGTGAGGACACTTTAGGGACTGAATCTGAGCTAAATCTTCCGGCATGTAGTGCAAGGCTACCCGCGCTGCCGGATCCAAAAGGCTGCGCCGTCGTCGGTTACATTGCTCCGCTTCTCCCAGAAACACGTCCAGCCAGCCATCTCGCTCTTGGTAGCGAATCCTCAAAGCAGAGAGAGAAGGCAGAGCAGAGGAAACTTCTTTGCGGTAGAGCCGAAAGCCCTGCTCCAGACTCCAGCCCAACCACCACTGAGGCGCCAATTGCCCCAACTGCCTACACCACACCCCCGCCTGAACCTGTTGCCATGCCATGCTTGCCACTCCGCGACCCGCTCTCCCGAGGGAACTTAACTGCAAATCTTTAGCAATTGCCATTTGGGTAAGCACTCTACCAGACCTCCCTAGCTTGATGCAAGTCTTTATCAAAGAAAGTCCCTGCCAGGTCGGTATAATATTGCAAGTCTATATCAATAGAGTTACGCTGCTACTCAGTTGAGCGGTGGAGTTGTATCCATCAGTCTTCCTCTCTTGTCTTAGGTAAATTGGGGATCCCACGCCCGCGGAATTAGCCATCCTGGGTCTGGCAGGGATCCCTTTTCCAGGGCTAGCTGAGGTTCTTTCTAATGAGAGCAGTTCTAACTAATAGGAGCCTGGTTCCTTCCCAAGCGTGTCGATGTACGGGTAGAACAAGTTCGGGAGCCAGAAGCGGTTTAACCTTGAAAACGGCAGCGCAGGTCTCCTCACGCCGGCAGGACAGAGTTCTTGATTAACCTGCAAGAGTTGCTTCAAAGAATATCCCCTCCGGAGCACCCAAAAGCCCGTTCCAGCCCGGGAATCTTTTGTATCGAGAGACACACAAACTCCCCCAACAATTCCATAGGATGACTGTAGAATGGCAGAGACAGCGTGAATTCATAGCTGTTTTTTTCGGCTTGCCCTCCCCGTTGCCCGAGCGTCTACTGGGTGTTCCTAGCCTATGGTTGAAAGGGGGACTGCTGGGCCAGACCAGACTGGCAGCGTTTATGATGCGCTGACGCGGGCCGATCTGTGGAATCCCCAGGTCATGTACCGTGGGCGCCCGGTACAGGCTCGGGGACGGGCTGTGCTGCGCACCATGTTCGAGAGCGTCAGCGATGGGTTGTTTGTCCTTGAGTGTCTGCCCCCGGAGCCAGAAAGAGGCTCACCTCAACCGCGCTGTCGGTTTTTGGTGGGTAACCCGGCTTTTTGCAGGATGTTTTTTCTCTCCTCTCGACCTATCGAGGGAGAAGAGCTCCAGAGTTGTCTACCGCCTTCTCTGGCTGCGCAGATTCAACTGCACACCGAACACTGCCTCAGCCATGGCCGGCAAGTGAGCTTTGAGCTGAGCCTAACGGCCTCTGCCGCTCCCGACCCAGAGTCGACCCATGTTCTAATCGTTACCCTTTCTCCAGTAGTTGAGGAGAACAAGCCAATCAGCCGAATTGTCGGCTCCTGTCAGGACATCACAGCACGCAAGCAAGTGGAGTGGCAGCTACAGCGCAGCCAAAAGCAACTGTTGGAGCACAACCGGGCTCTGATGGAGCTCACCCGGCACAAAGCCCTCAGCCAAGGAGACTTACAAGCTGCTCTGCAACAGATTTGTACTACAGCCGCCCATACCCTGGGGGTGGCACGGGTGGGGGTCTGGCTCTACACGTCGGAGCGCTCCAGCATTCGCTGCATCAATCAATTCGAGATCACCCCAGACAACCCCGAGGGATCCCATACTCAAGGGGCGGAGATCTGGGCCAAAGACTATCCCCGTTATTTTCAAGCCCTGGAGCAAGAGCGCACCATTGCTGCCGACCAAGTGGTGGCGGATCCCCGCACCGCCGAGTTCGGCAATTCCTACCTGACAGCAATGGGAGTGGTCTCGATGCTGGATGTCCCCATTCGACTGGAAGGACGGATGGTGGGTGTTCTCTGCCACGAGCACATTGGCTCCCCTCGCCACTGGACCTTAGAAGAGCAAAACTTCGCCGGATCCCTGGCGGATTTGGTGTCTCTGGCCCTCGAGATCTCGGAGCGCCGGCAAGTGGAAGAGGAGCTGCGCCAGGCTGAGGAGCGCTATCGCAATTTTTTCGAGAATGCGGTAGAGGGCATTTTTTTCACCGATGCGGCAGGTCGGTATCTCTCCGCCAACCCGATGCTGGCCCAGATCTGCGGCTACAGCTCCCCCGAAGAATTGATGCGCGAAGCGAAAGAGGCGGGCAAGCGGCAGCTCTATGTGGATCCCAGCCAGTGGGAGGAATTTGTGCGGCTATTGCAGGAACAGGGATCCGTACGCGGTTTTGAGTACCGGCTGCGGCGGCGGGATGGCTCGATCATCTGGGTCCGAGAAAAAGCCCGTTTGGTTAAAGATAAAGCCGGAAATCTCCTCGGCTATGAAGGCATCTGCGAAGACATCACCGCCCAAAAGCAGAGCTTAGCCTACATGGAGTTTCGCGCTCATCATGATGCCCTGACAGGTTTGGTGAACCGCGAAGGCTTTCGAGAGCGGCTGCAGCAGGCCCTGCAGCAATACTACAGTGAATCACTGGCCCTCTTCTTTGTGGATTTGGATCACTTCAAAGACATCAACGATACCTTCGGCCACGGTGTCGGCGATGCCCTGTTGCAGGGGGTAGCCGAACGGCTAACCAAGTGCGTTCGCCCTGGAGATATCGTCGCCCGCTGGGGAGGGGATGAGTTCACCCTGCTGCTGCCCCGAATTGGCAGCCCCACAGTGGCAGCGCGTCTGGCTCAGCGGATTGTCGATGCCTTTCAAACTCCCTTCTCCTGCGAGGGCCATTCCCTTTCCGTGACCTGCAGCATCGGCGTCGCCCTCTACCCCCAAGACGGCGTAGAAGTGTCCACCCTTTTGCACCATGCCGACTTGGCCCTCTACCAGGTCAAAGAAAAGGGTCGCAGCGGCTTTCGACTCTATCGGCCAGTTTCAGGGATCCCGGCAGCAGTCCGCAACACTATCCTGTAAGCTGGTTGGGTCAGAGGCCCTTCTGGTTTGTGATTTGTGCATCCGGGTCGTAGCTATCGCCGTCTCATTCCCTTCATTCGGCCCCACCTGTGGATGTTGTTGCTGGGGCTGACCTGCACCCTTGGCTTTGTGCTAACCATGCCCGCCCTCGCCTACTTGATCGAGTGGGTGGCCCGCTCCATTGGTGCCGGGGATCTGGGGCAATTGCGGATGCTGGCCTTGATTGGGGTGGTGTTTTTCTTGGTGCGCGGCGCTTTTCAGTATGGCCAAGACACCCTGATGGCGAGGGCCTCCTTGCAAATGGTTTTGGAATTGCGCCAACAGATTTATGCCCACCTGCAGGCACTGGATGTGGACTATTTTTCCGGCAGCCGCACCGGCGATCTGGTCTATCGCCTCACGGGGGATCTGGATCGGGTGGGAGAGGTGGTGCAACGATTTTTCCATCGCTTCATCCCCAGCGTGCTCACCATCTTGGCGGTGGTGGCCTACCTGTTCTATCTCAACGGCATTCTCACCTTGACCACCTTGCTGATCGCCCCCCTGATGGGAGCCTTGATCAGTTGGTTTGGGGATCGCCTTTTGTTTCGCTCCCGCCTCAACCAAGAGAAGATGTCGGATTTGGCCGCCCTCTTGACAGAGGTGTTTGCCGGGATCAGCCTCACTCGCGCCTTTGCGGCTGAGGACTACGAAATTCGCCGCTTCAGTGCCATTGCCGAAAGCAACCGCCTGGCCCGGTTTCAGACCGAACAGATGAGAGCCATCCAAGACCCGGTGGTGGGTTTTCTGTACGCCATGAGCGTGTTGGGGGTGTTTTGGGTGGGCGGCTGGCAAATTAGCCAGGGCAACCTGACCGGCAGCCAGTTTCTCGGCTTTATCGCCGGTGTTGCGATGTTGATCGACCCTATTGTTCACATCACCAACAACTACAGCGAGCTGAAACAGGGTGAGGCTTCGGTGGAGCGGATTTTCGAGCTGCTGAACACCCGCTCCCAAATCCGGGAGCTGCCCGGGGCCCGCCCCATGCCTGCCATTCAGGGTTGGGTGGAGTTCGACCAAGTTTCCTTTGCCTACAAACCGGATCAGCCGGTGCTCAAACAGATCAGCTTTCAGGTGTCTCCCGGCGAGATTGTGGCCCTGGTGGGATCCTCCGGCGCCGGCAAATCCACCTTGGTGAGCCTGATTCCCCGCTTTTACGATCCCCAGCAGGGCTGCATCCGCATCGACGGCATCGACATCCGCACCGTCACCCTCAAGAGCCTGCGCCGGCAGATCGGCATTGTGCCGCAGGAGATCACCCTGTTTTCGGGAACCATTGCCAGCAACATCGCCTACGGACAAGAGCATTTTGACCTGGAAGCGGTGCGCCAGGCGGCCCAGGTGGCCAACATCGACACCTTTATCGAGAGCTTGCCCGATGGCTACGCCACCCGCGTGGGAGAACGGGGGGTCACCCTCTCCGGTGGACAACGGCAACGGCTGGCCATTGCCCGCGCCGTGCTCCTCAACCCCAAGATCTTGATCCTGGACGAGGCTACCTCGGCTTTGGACAACGAGTCGGAAGCGTTGGTGCAGGAAGCACTGCAACGGCTGATGCAACGCTGTACCGTTTTTGTGATTGCCCACCGCCTCTCGACGGTACGCACTGCCCACCGCATTTTCGTCTTGGAGCAGGGGCAATTGCTGGAGCAGGGAAATCACCGAGAATTGCTGGGCAAAGGGGGTCGCTACGCCCAGTTTCACCTGCGCCAGTTTCATTGAACCCTTGGCCTCTGGATCTCCTGGATCTCCCATGCCTGCCGGAAGGGCCGGTAAAACTCCGGATCCGCAGGCGCTCCCCCCGGGATCCCGCAGATGGCCGCCGCAAATTGCACGGCCCGTTGCACCAGAATCGCCTCCGGCCATCCCCGCAACAGCCCCAGGATGGCCACGGCGCTAAATGCATCTCCCGCCCCCACCGTATCCACCAGCTGAGGCGCGGGCACTGGGTCGGCCCGATGGATCTGAGTAGGGGTGATCAGCAGCGCGCCTGCCGCTCCCAAGGTCAGAAATAGACCTTTCAGGTTCAGGTGGGCCTGTAGGATCTGCCCTTGCTCCAGCAGGTCTCCAGGAGGGATCCCTTCCAGTTGGGCCACTTGCTCCAGCTCTGCCTGGTTCAGCTTCAGCCAAGTGCAGGTGCGCAGCATCTCCTGGATGGCGTCTGGATGCCACCAGGGATCCCGCAGGTTGAGATCCAGAAACACGGGACAGCCCAAAGCGGGGATCCCCTCTTGAAAGTGGCGATGGGCTGCCTCCCGGCGGGCTGCCAAGCTGCCCCGGTAGAGCAGGCTGGGCTGGAGAGCTTGCAGAGCCCCGATATCCAACTGGATGTAGTCGTAGGCTTGGTCGGGCAAGATGGCGAAGGTGGGGATCCCTTGCTCATCCAGGGTTACTTGAACCTTGCCGGTGGGGTGAACAGAATCCTGCTGCAGACCCTCCAGGCGCAGCCCCTGCCGTCGCAAGGCCCCCAGCAGCTCTCTGGCGGCCTCGTCTTGGCCAACACGGCTGAGCAAGAGGGGATCGGATCCCAGCCCCTTGAGGTTCCAAGCCACATTCAAAGCTGCTCCGCCCAGCACAACCTCGGTGGGGAAGCAGTCGAAAAGCACCTCCCCCAAGATGAGCGGCAAACCCAGGGGCACATGAGAGGGATCCATCTTGAGCACTCAGCTAGAAATCGCAGGAGCCCCGTGCTGTACCGGTAGGATCAGTGTCGAGAGGAAAGTCCGCCTCCATGGTTATAATTGTACTGCGGACACCAGAAACGGTTGTTTAAGGCACTGGTAACGGTCGATTGGGGGTGCTGTAAACCACCCCAGAGGCTCGTGGTTGGCTTGCCAACTGCAGGGCTACCAAAAGCCCGCTCTGTACTGCTTTAGCGGTCGGAGTCGGGTAGTTTACGAAGCAGCCGTTGACGTCCGCGGTGCGGAGCCCAATCCCTGGAGCTCCAGGATCTGCTGATAGGTGTTGCTGCGGAACCAACGCTCGATTTCTCTGGCCCGCAGCACCGGCAGCGGATGGGTGCGCCCCACCGTTTGCATCTGCTTCAGCTCCATCTGCCACAGATCCCCGTCCAGCTCATCATAAGTGCGGGCCTGCTCCAAAAAGGCGTCCACGTTCAGCTTGGGGGCCAATTGCGGGGATCCCCCACACAATTTCATCAACACCGAGATCACCGTCTTGGCATCTTGGGCTACCAACAGCGCCGCCCGGTCACAGGTAAACTCGGCACACCGCAGCCAGTGCATCAGTTGATCCTGCAACGCCTGATAAAACAACCCCCCGAAGGGGAGCAAGCTGGTGGAGAGCATGAGAATGTTGGCCATCGTCAAGTAGACCCCGTGATTGCACTTCAAGTGGCCCAACTCATGAGCGATCACGGCCTGAATTTCCGGCGGCTCCAACAGATCCAGCAGAGAGCTGTGCAAGACAATGAAGGGCTTTTTCCCCTGCATGGCAAAGGTGTAAGCATTGGGCGTGGGGTTCTGCCGCACGTAGAGCTGGGGCACCTCCAGATCCAAGATGCGACAGGCCTGCACCAAAAGCTGATGAATTTCCGGCAACTGATGCTCGTTAATTTGGATACTAGAAGCAATGTTGTCCAGATAAAATATCTGTCCTGCCGTTGAGCCAAGCCAATTTTGAATCAGCAGGCCCAGCCCCGGCACTTGCTGCAGAGAGCGGGTGGCTTGCAGATCCACGGGATGACGAAATTGGTCGGCCCGCAGGCCCAACAGAATGCGAGGTTCTCGTTGAATGGACGACATAGACAATAGACAACAGACGGAGAAAGGACTTCGGTTACAACTCGTAGGGCACAAACTGGCGGTGGCGATTCAACAAAAATAGCCGCTCCGGCGGCGGATCCGGCAGGGTCGGCTTGTCAGTAAAATCAAACGGGTTTTCTCCAGAGGGGATCTCCCAATAGACCACATGATCTTGAATGCGAGTGCCATCGGTAACAAAGCGCCCAGTATCGGCGGCAGCACGCTCAGCGCGGCGATAGAGTCGCCCTTGCCAGGTCAAGTGCGGGGGCAGCCCCAATCCCAAAAACAGTTGCTGCCGACTGGATTCCTGGTTGAACACCGTTTGCAGGCGATCCGCCCAGATCCTTGCCAGATCTGCCGGTTGGGGAGCAGCATGAGCCTCTGCATCGGCTGGAGTTACCTCCAACAGCAGTTGCTGGTTCAAAAGAATCCGAGCGGCTTGAGCTGGGGGATCCCCGCTGCCGGTCGTCGAGGGATTGGGACTGGGGATATCCAGACTGACCTGCACCTGAGGGCTGCTGGCCTGTAGCAAAATCTCTTCCAACCGTTGCTTCAGCAGACGGAGGCGAGCGGGGGCATCGGGGGTGCGCAGGGTCAAAACCAGCTCACTCCCCACGCGAAACTCGCTTTCTGCCCAGGTTGCCTCACTCCGCCAACTCCCCATCAGCCCACCCACGAGCAGGATCCCTGCCCACCTCGCCATCCTTGCCGGCCCCCTTACCGGGGGTGAAGCGCTCCTCTGTGGCCTTGACAAGTTCACTAACCTCGCCTCTCCCCTGCAGGACTCCTTGATCTTAGCCGCTACCCTAGATACATCTGTTCTCTTGACCCTATGCCGTTGGCAAGCTCGGCTTCTTTGTCATTGTTCTAAGGTCATCATGCGGATCCCGACTTCCACCTATCGCATTCAGTTTCATGCTGGGTTTGACTTCGACGCAGCACGACAGATTGTTCCCTACCTGAAGCTGCTGGGCATCAGTGACTTGTATGCCTCTCCCATCTTCCAAGCCCGCAAAGGCAGCACCCACGGCTACGACGTGGTGGATCCCAGGCAGATTAACCAGGAACTGGGGGGAAGCGAAAAGTTTGAGCTCTTGTGGGAAGCCCTCAATCAGCAGGGAATAGGCTGGATCCAGGACATTGTGCCCAATCACATGGCCTACGATGGCCAGAACCAGATGCTCATGGATGTTCTGGAGAGTGGCCCCAACTCAGATTTTGTTGACTACTTTGATGTGAATTGGAATCACTCTTACCTGGGGATCAAAGGCAGAATCTTAGCCCCTTTCTTGGGAGATTTCTACGACAAATGTTTGGAGTCGGGTCAAATCCAGCTTCGTTATGATGCCGATGGCCTAAGTATTAACTACTACAACTTGAGGTTCCCCCTCAATATTGACACCTATGCGGATGTTTTTACCTACAACCTGAGCAAGCTGCGGCGAAAATTGGGACGCAGCCATCCCGACTACGTCAAGTTACTCGGGATCCTCTTCAGCCTGAAATTCATTCCCAGCAAGGAAGATCTCCTAGAGCGCACCGATCAAATTAGCTTTGCCAAGCATTCGTTGTGGGAACTCTACACGTCTAGCCAACCTATCCAGAGCTTTTTTGACGAGAACATTGCCATTTTTAACGGCAAGCCAGGGGATCCGTCGAGCTTTGACCTGCTGGATAGTCTTCTGGCGCGGCAACATTTCCGCCTTTCCTTCTGGAAGGTGGGTGCTGAGGAGATCAATTATCGTCGTTTCTTTACCATTAACGAGCTGATCTCGCTGCGGGTAGAAGATCGCGAGGTGTTTCGCAAAACCCATCAGCTTATCTTTAAGCTTGCAGAACAGGGACGATTTAATGGTTTGCGCATCGATCATATCGATGGGTTGTTCAATCCCGAAGAGTATCTCCATCGCCTGCGGGAACGCTGCCCAAATCTCTACATCGTAGTAGAAAAAATACTAGAGGCTAATGAAAGTCTGCCCCAAAGCTGGCCGGTTCAGGGCACAACGGGCTATGATTTTTTAGCTAAGCTCAACGGCATCTTTTGTCAAGAAGAAAATGCAGAGGCTTTTGACTCTCTCTATCAAAATTTCACAAATCTACGGCATTCCCCAGAGCAGGTTATCGAAGATAAAAAACGCCTGATCATCGAGCGCAACCTGTCAGGAGATATGGATAACCTTGCTTTTTTGCTCAAACAGATCACCAGCCACCATCGCTATGCCAATGACTTTACCCTCTACAGTTTACGTCGAGCTTTGGTAGAAGTTTTGGTGTGCTTTCCGGTCTACCGCGTCTATATCCACGAAGGGATCCTCAGTCCAGAAGGTCAACAGGTGGTTCGTCAAGCTGTGGAGAAGGCCAAGGAGAACCTGCCCGTTTTGGTGAATGAGCTGAATTTTATTCAGCGCTTTCTCTGCCTGGAGTCTCTGGACAATTTATCAGACCAGGAGAAAAATGAGCAGATCCATTTTGCCATGCGCTTGCAGCAGTTGGCTGGCCCTCTCATGGCCAAAGGGGTAGAAGATACTGCTTTTTATGTGTACAACCGCCTTTTATCTCTCAATGAAGTCGGCGGGGATCCCTGTCGCTTTGGCCTTTCGGTGCAAGAGTTTCACCGCTTTAATCAAGAGCGGGCAGCTCGGTGGCCTCTGTCCATGAATGCTTCTGCCACCCACGACACCAAGCGTGGCGAAGATGTGCGGGCCCGGCTGAATGTGCTTTCTGAAATCCCCGCCGAGTGGGAAAAGCACATCAACCTTTGGCATGAACTGAACCTCGGCTACAAAGTCCGCAGCAAACAAGCCAAGCGCTCAGAACTGCCGGATCGCAATGACGAGTATTTGCTCTACCAGACATTGCTCGGCTCCTATCCCTTCCAACCGGAAGAGGTACCCCAGTTTGTACAGCGGGTCAAAGATTATGCCATCAAAGCAGTGCGGGAAGCTAAAGTTCACACCGCTTGGCTTCGCCCCGATACCGAGTACGAAGAAGCCACTACCGCCTTTATCGAACGGATCCTTCAAGGCCCTAACCCCTTTTTGGAGTCCTTTTTGCCTTTCCAACGGAAAGTTGCTCACTTTGGCATTTTTAATTCTCTCTCACAGACGCTGATCAAACTGACCAGCCCTGGGATCCCGGATATTTACCAAGGCACGGAACTGTGGGATTTGAGCATGGTGGATCCCGACAATCGTCGGCCTGTGGATTTTTCCCGTCGCCTCGCCTATTTGGAAGAAATTCAGCGGCGGGTTAAACAGGATCCTCTCCAACTCATCGCGGATTTGCTCCTGCACCGCAGCGACGGACGCATTAAGCTGTTTCTGATTTACCACGTGCTCAAGGCCCGCCAGGAACAGCCCCAATTGTTTCTCGAGGGCAGCTACATTCCTCTGCAAATCAGCGGATCCCATGCTGACCATGTTGTGGCTTTTGCCCGTCAGCACAGTAAGCAGGTATTGCTCACGGTAGTGCCGCGTTTTTTAACAAAGTTGATCGACGAAACCCAAGATCCTCTGGGAGAATCCGTTTGGGCAGATACCGAAATTCATCTGCCGCGTTGGAAGCGGCTGGACTGGGTGAACGGGCTAACCCAGGAAAGGATCCCTGCCGGCGAAACCTTGCCGGTGGGCGTTGTCTTAAAATCCTTCCCGGTAGCCCTGCTGTGGGGACAATCCCGCTAGCGGCCTAGGCGGGAGCTAGGGCCTGAAAGTTGACGATGCGGGCAAACTCTTGGGGGTCTAGGCTGGCCCCTCCCACCAACACGCCGTCGATCTCAGGCTGGGCCATCAGCTCATCGATGTTGCCGGCCTTCACCGAGCCGCCATACAAAATGGGCAGTTGGGCATTGCCCAGGTGTTGCCGGATCAAGCCGATGACCCGGTTGGCCTCTTGAGCTGCACAAGTCTGGCCGGTGCCGATGGCCCAAATGGGCTCATAGGCAATCACCAAGTTCTCCAGATCGATCCCCGGCAAGGCGCGATCCAATTGCCCCACAATCCAAGACTCGGTCAAGCCTTGCTCCCGCTGCTGCTGGCTTTCTCCCACACAAAGGATGGGGGTGAGCCCGTGCCGCTGGGCAGCTGCCAAACGCCAATTAACGGTTTCGTCCGTCTCGCCGAAGTACTGCCGCCGTTCGCTGTGGCCGACGATGACGTAGCGCACCCCCAATTCCGCCAGCATGGGGCCGGAAATTTCCCCGGTAAAGGCCCCCTGATCCTCCCAATGTAGGTTTTGTGCTCCCACGGCTATGTCGGATCCGCGGCTTTGCTCTGCCACCACCGCCAGGTCTGTAAAGGGCACACATAGGATGATCTGCCGCTGGGATGCTGACCCTGACGGCGATGACCGTAAAGCCAGGCCCAACTCTCGCAGAAACTCGCGAGCCTCAGCCTGAGTCTTGTGCATTTTCCAGTTGCCGGCGATGAGGATGGGGCGCAAGATGGATCCTCCCTTAGAGACAACAGAAGGAAGGGATCCCGCAAGCAGAAAGCCCAATAAAACAGCAGGGATCCCAGCTTTGTTTTTTCGTATGACACAGTTTACCAGCAAGCGATCCCGAAAATACGGCGACGGGATCCCCTCTCCAAGCGCCGGTTAACCCTTCAACCAGCATGCAGACGGGACAGGCCAAGACCCAACAGGGAAGGCAGCTTCCTACAGCCCAACGATCTGGGTGTTTTCAAAGGTAGCCAGAATTTCATCCAGATCTTTGTTCTGCAGCGAGTAGGTAGCGGTGGCATCGTTGCCAAACTGAATTTCGTCCCCGTCCTCCAGATCCCGAAATTCCACCCGTTGCCCGCCCACGTAAAGGCCGTTGGTGCTGGGGGTGCCCTGAATGTCTCCGTCGATGATTTGGTAAGTGAACCCATCGGGAGAAGAGGGGGATTCTGTTTTGACCAAAATGGCGTGGTAGCGAGAGGCGTACTGGGAGTCGATGCGAATGCTGTTGCGTGGATCCCGGCCCAACGAATAAAGCTCAGCCGTCAACCAGTAGGCTTTTGGCCCGTGACGATCCTTGACGATGAGCACGTGATTGAGGGCTGGTCGGCGAGGGGGCGTGGTCATGAAAGGCACCCGCTTGCACAACACTGAGGGCAGGATAGCCAAAACATAACATAGGATCCCCCAGGTGGATCCCTATGTCCACCAGATCAGCCTCTCCAAGAGCAGCGGAATCTGCCCATCACTCTGAGCTGGCGCGGGATCCCCCTGAGCAACAAGAAAGGGTCTGAGTAGATTTTTGTAACAATTCCTCTCATAATAGGATCGACGATGCAGATGGATCCCTGACCATGAATGGCTCGCAACCGGATCCCGGTGCTCAACCCCGTTCTCCCCAGACACCGAAGCTCATTGAGTTGCCGGAAGATGAAACCGATGCGCAGCTCAGCGATCCCCTGCGGATGCAGCGCTACGAATGTCGTTCTTGTGGCTATGTTTACGAACCGGCCAAGGGGGATCAGCTCAATCGGATCCCGGCGGGCGTGCCGTTTGAGGAATTGCCAGCCGATTGGAAATGTCCGGTGTGCCGAGCCGGTAAGCGCTCGTTCCAAGCAGTGGGCGCCAAGGGCAAGCCTTCCGGTTTTCAAGAGAACTTGCGCTACGGCCTGGGGGTGAACGTGATGACCCCTGCCCAAAAGAACCTGCTGATCTTCTTGGGACTGGCGCTGGGATTTTTATTTTTGATGAGTTTCTATTTCGTCGAGTGAGGGTCAAGATGTTCAAACCCCTGAGGCTGGTGCTGCTGATTGCTGTCTCGGTGCTGCTAATGGCGGCGCGGATGCCCAACATGCGGGTGGTCCCCTGGCAGCAGGTGGAAGTGCCCACCCAGAACATTCTGCTGGACATTGCCTTCACCGGCACCACCCCTTCCCATGGCTGGTTGGTGGGAGACAAGGCGACGCTGCTGGAATCCCGCGATGGGGGTCTGCACTGGCAGGTGCGGGAGCTGCCGGGTCTGGAGCCGGAAGCCTACCTGGCCTCCATTAGCTTTGCTGGGGCAGAAGGCTGGGTGGCCGGGCAGCCGAAGATCCTCCTCCACACCCTGAACGAGGGATCCGACTGGACTTCCATCCGCCTCAACAACCAACTGCCAGGGGAGCCGCTCTTGATCCAGGCTCTGGGCCCTGGCGCCGCCGAAATGGTGACCAATGTGGGGGCCATCTACCGCACCGAAGATGGCGGTCAGACCTGGCATGCCCAAGTGGATGAGCCGATTGGGGCCATCAAAAACATTGCCCGCGGCCCTGAAGGCGAATATCTGGCGGTGTCGTCGCGGGGCAGCTTCTACTTTCTGTACACTCCTGAAAGTCGCACCTGGAAGCCCTACCCGCGGGAAAGCTCCCGCCGCATTCAAAACATGGGCTTTGGCCCCCACGGCAGCGCTTGGAAATTGAACCAAGGGGCGGAGATCGCCTTTACCGATGACTTCACCTCCGGCCAGTGGTCGTCACCGCTGCGTCCAGGGCGGGCCCTCAGCTTTGGCTACCTCAATGCCGCCTACCAGAACGACCACGACCTGTGGGTGGTGGGGGGTGGCGCTACCCTGATCCACAGCCCTGATGGTGGCAAAACCTGGGAGCAGGCCAAGAAACTCAGCAACATCCCCGCCAACTTCTACAGCATTGAGTTTTTCGGCCCCGAGCAAGGGTTTATTCTGGGGCAACGGGGCACCCTCTTGCGCTATGTCAGCTCCAACAACTCCTGAAGGTCTCAGGGATCCCTAACCGGCACACGGGTGGACACACGCGCCAAGGATCCAGCTTCACGCCCGCGGCTGCTGGTTGCTGCCAGTGGCACTGGTGGCCACATTTTTCCGGCTTTGGCTATTGCCGAGCAGTTGCCCGACTGGCAGATCGAATGGCTGGGGGTGCCGGATCGGATGGAAGGGAAGCTGGTGCGGGAGCGGTATCCCTTGCACCGGGTCGTCATGTCGGGCTGGCAGGGATCCCCTCTCCACAGGCTGCAGGCCTTGGCCCAACTGGCCCGTGCGACCCTACAAGTGCGCCGACTCCTTATGTCGGGACGGTTTGATATTGTCCTGACCACCGGTGGGTACATTGCCGCTCCGGCCATTTTGGCCGCCCGTTCGCTGGGGGTGCCGGTGTTGCTGCACGAGTCCAATCGGATCCCGGGCAAAGTGACCCGTTGGCTGGGGAGATTTTGTCAGGTGGTGGCGCTGGGCATGGCGGAGACGGCAGAGCATTTGCCAGGGGTGGCCGCCCAAGTGGTGGGCACGCCAGTGCGGGCCGAGTTCTACACGCCCCAGCCTTTCCCTGCCGACCTCCCCATTCCCGACGGGGATCCCCTCATTGTGGTCATGGGGGGCAGCCAAGGGGCGCGGGGCCTCAACCGCATGGTGGCCGCCTGTGCCCCAGCTTGGTTGGAGGCGGGGGCCTGGATCGTGCATTTGACCGGCGACAGCGAAGCTCAAGATCCGGAAGCCAGGATCCCCAGCCATCCCCGCTACCGGCCCTTTCCTTTCCGTCGAGATGTAGCTGCCTTGTTGCAGCGGGCCAACTTTGCCATTAGCCGCGCCGGAGCCATGAGCCTGGCGGAGTTGCTGACCACCGCCACCCCGGCCATTTTGATCCCCTATCCCTTTGCTGCTGAGGATCATCAGTATCAGAATGCTCTGGCCTTTGTGGGGCGCGGTGGGGGGGTGGTCATGCGAGAATCCGAAGAGAACTTGGACTTGCTGCGGCAAACGGTGTTGACCTGGTTGGCCCAGCCGCAGGTGGTTGCCCAAATGGCCGCTCGCTTGCAGGCCGCAGCTCCTCCCAATGCCAGCAAGGTTCTTGCCCGCCTGTTGCAGGAGATCCGCCAGAGTTCTGCCCGTTAAGCCGTGGTACAGCCAAGATTGGACAGCCTTTCCCAACGCCCGCCTGTGCCCGCCAAAGCGGCGGAGTCCCCAACCCTGCTGGCAGAACTCCCGCCCGCCGACAGGATGGAATCGCTGTTGATGCGGCTAGAGCAGTGCTTCGGGATCCCCCAGCGGGCTCCCGATGGCCTTTCCCCCCGCCCGGATCTCCTGGACGAGTTGGTGGGCACGATCCTTTCCCAGAACACCACTGACACCAACAGCAGCCGTGCCTTCCGCGCCCTCAAAGCCGCCTTTCCCTCTTGGGAAGCGGTCTTGGCTGCCGACCCGGCAGATCTGGCCCAGGTGATCCGCTCCGGCGGCTTAGCCCACCTCAAGGCAGCCCGAATTCAGGAGATCCTGGCCGCCATTCAAGAACGACAGGGATCCCTGAGCCTCGACTTTCTGCGCGACCTGGACGACGCCGGCGCCCTCGACTTTCTGCTCTCGTTAAAAGGGGTAGGGCTGAAGACCGCCACCTGTGTGTTGTTGTTCGGGCTGGGTCGGGATCTCTGCCCGGTGGATACCCATGTGCATCGAGTGGCCAACCGTCTGGGCTTGGTGCGGGCCAAACATCCCGACGACACTTTTGCTCAGCTTTCCCCTCAGATCCCCAGAGGCAAAGCCTATTCCCTGCACGTCAACTTTGTCCGGCTGGGCAAGCGCATTTGCAAGGCCCGTATGCCCGAATGTGGCCGCTGCCCGCTGCGTCCCACCTGCCCCTCTGGGCGGCAGCGTTGATCCCGACAGCAGGGCTCTATTCTGCGGGCGCAGTAGAAGCATCTGGGATCCCCTCTTGTCCGTTCCTGCCGGCGTCTCTCTCTGCTGGGGGAACTTCCAACTCCAGGGCTTGCCGCACCGATTGAATCTCTTGGGAGAGCAGCACCCGCTCTCGATCCAACAGGCCGACGATCTGCTCCGGGTCTTCCCGCGAGACCACTGGCAATTGGCGCAAATCGTATTCGTACATCGGCTCAGCTGCCACCGCTACCGCCTCATCGGGGAAGGTGGTGAGAACCGGAGATTGGCTGACCTCCTGTACGGTTAGCTCCGCCAACTCCGCCGCCTCCTTATGGGCCAAGGCCCGCTCCAGATCTTCCAGGGTGAGAATGCCCCGCAGCCGCTCCTGTCCGTCCACCACCAACGCGCTATGGCACTTTTGCTGCAGCAAACTCTCCAGAGCTTCTCGCAGCGGTGTGTCTTGCCGAAGCAAAAGAGATGGGGGCACCATCACCTCTTGCACCGTCAGCTCTCTAGGCTCCTGCCCAAGGACTCCGTCAAGCGTTGCGTGGCGATAGCGACGGGCGGAAGGGTAGATGGCCGGCGAATGCAACTGCTCCGTCAGCCAGATGCTCAAACCCACTGCCGCCATCACCGGCAGCGCGATGTGATAGTCCCGCGTCATCTCAAACAGCAGCAAGATGGCCGTTAGCGGAGCCCGCACGCTGGCCGCCAACACCGCCGCCATGCCCACCATGGCGTAGGCAGCAGGGGGAGACAAGGCAATCAAGGGCAAAGCTTGAGATAGCACCTGACCGTAGCCTGCCCCCAGCACTGCCCCCATGAACAAAGCCGGGGCAAAGGTTCCCCCCACAAAGCCGCTGCCCAGGCTCAAAGCGCTCAGCAACAGCTTGCCCAATAGGAGCAGGCCCAGATGGCCAAGAGAAAAGGGAACGGCCTGCAGAATCGACTCAATGGTTTCATAGCCCACCCCCAACGCCAATGGGATCCCCAAGCCCGCGCAGCCCAGGATCCCGCCCCCCAAAATGGGCTTGCTCCAAGCTGGCCAGGCCGCCAGGGGGCCACTGTTGAACAGGTGCTTGCCCCACTCCAGGGTGTAGCTGAAGGCCATAGAAACCAGGCTGGCCAAAAAGCCCAAGCCGAGATACAGAGGTACCTCCAGCAAGCTGTGGATCTCGTAGTCCGGCAAGACAAAAGCCGGCTGGGTGATGGTGGGCAAAAGAAAAGCGGGTTGTGCCCCCAACCCCACCTGGGCGATCAAGGCGGAGACCACCGCCGCCAACACCACCACACTGACAGCAGAAGTGGTGAAGGTGCGGGCCAAAGCCAGCTCCAGCGCCAAAAACACCCCGGCAATGGGCGCGTTAAACCCTGCCGCCAGGCCAGCCGCTGCTCCGGCAGCCATCAACAGTTGCACCCGCTCCCGCGAGAGGCGTAGGTTTTGCCCCAGCAGGGATCCCAGCAAAGCGCCACTTTCCACACTGGGGGCCTCAGGGCCAAGGGAAGCTCCCGCGCCCAACGAGATGGCAGCCGCCAGGAGCTTGAGCGGGATCCACCAGGGCTGAAGTGCCAAAGGACGAGCAGGACTCACCAAGCTGGAGAGGCTCAAGTTGGGAAAGGGCACAACTGCCCCCAAAGCGCCGATCAGCAGGCCCCCCAACACCGGCGCCAAAGCCAGCGGCCAGGATCCCAGCAGCCACAGGCCATAGTGTTCTGCGGCCCTGCCGAGGCCATCCACGAGGGTGTCCTGCAGCAGATAGCGCCACCAGCCAATCAAGTAGCGAAATCCAACCACCGATAGCCCCGTGCCCAACCCCACTGCCGCCGCCAGCAGCAGCAGCAGGTTCTCGGAGGAGAGGCGCAGGCGGAGAGCGGGGGCGCTGTTCATGATGGCTCAGGGGCTTTGGGAAGGCAGGGTCAAGATCTCTACACCGGTTTCGGTAACGGCGACCGTATGTTCAAATTGGGCCGAGAGCTTGCCATCCAAAGTGACCGCCGTCCACCCGTCGGAGAGCACCTTCACCTCCCAGGTGCCCTCGTTGATCATCGGCTCGATGGTGAACACCATGCCGGGGCGGAGTTTCTCCCCTTTTCCCCGTTCGCCGTAGTGGGGGATCTGGGGAGCAGTGTGGAATTGCCGTCCCACCCCATGCCCGACAAAATCGCGCACCACGCTGTAGCCCTGGGCCTCGGCATATTCTTGGATGGCAGCGCCAATGTCGCCGACTCTCCCCCCCGGCTTGACGGCAGCAATGCCCCGCCGCAGACATTCTTCGGTCACCTCCACCAAGCGCCGCGCCCGCTCAGAAGGCTGTCCGACAAAGAAGGTTTTGGAGGTATCGCCGTGGTAGCCATCCAAAACCGGGGTGACATCGATGTTGATGATGTCGCCTTCTCGCAGGATCTGCTTGGGGCTGGGAATGCCGTGGCAGACCACGTGGTTGACACTGGTGCAGATGGATTTGGGAAAGCCATGGTAGCCTAAAGGGGCACTTTTGGCCCCATGCGCCCGCGTCCACCGCTCGGCCTCGTCGTTAAGCTCTTGGGTGGTGACCCCTGGCCGCACCATCGGCTCCAAGTGCTTGAGCAGATCTGCTGCCAGGCGACAAGCCCGCCGCATTTTCTCCAGTTCCCGTGAAGAGAGCAACACAATGGGCTGAGGGGCTTGCGTGAGCTGGTTCATACCCGTCTGCAAAGCGGATCCCAACTGCTCCCCCCATCGCTGGGAGCGACGGCTGAGGTCTGTCAACAACGCTCGCATGTCTTCCATCATGAGACCTTATCTGTGAAAAGCTCTGTGAAAACGGATGGATCTCTGCACCTGCAGACTGTCCAGGATTGGGTTCTCAGTTGGGATTCTGAATCGCCTTGCGCCCATTCACAGACCCCTGCCGGCCATTTTCTGCCGCCGACGAATCCGCTGCACCAACCACAGCCCCAGAAAATAGCTGACAAGGGATCCCCAAAAACCGACAAACGCACAGCCGACAAACAGCGTGCCCGACATCTCCAAGCCCCACTGCATCCAGTTTTGCCAGGTGGCCGCCACCAGCTCTGTGGTGGGAAGGACAGTTCGGGATCCCAGCAGCCATTTCCCCACCTGGTAGTTAAACGCATAGATGGGCACATAGGTGAAGGGGTTACTCACCCAGGTCCCTGCCACCGCCGCCAGCTTGTTGCCCCGAAACGGAACAGCCAACACCAGAGCGGCCAACGTTTGAAAGCCGAAGATGGGGAAACAGCCGGCAAAAACCCCTACCGCCAAGCCACGGGCAATTTCTTTTGGCGACGATTGCAGCCGCAACAGGCGCAGATAAAGATAGCGCAGCCAACGCTTCCAGGAAGGATCCCGGCGGGCTAGGGTCGGCCCTGGTTGAGATCCAGAGTAGGATCTGGAATAAAGCTTAAGGGATCCCGGCGAAGGCCAGGAGAAAGAGGGCAGCCTCAACCAAAAGAGGGGGCTCATGGTGGCAAGGGGGCAACTGAGAGAAGGTGTTAAGTCCTGTAAATCCAGTGTATCTTTCCTGCCGTCGGCGACAAAGGGCTATCGGCAAATCTGGGCCAGCAGCAACGGGGTGACGCCGGGGGATCGGTTTACGGAGTGGTCACCTGAGCTTGTCCACCAAGGCCAGCACGAAGTTAAGACCCAAGTAGGAAACCAGCACCACCAAGAATAGGAACAGGGCAATGTTCAGCCCGGATCGCAGGGATCCCGATTTCATTTTGGGATCAGGCTTTTCGGGGGGAGTTGTCATCTGAAGTTCTGGTGAAGTTCTGGGTGAAGAGCATAGATAGGTCTAAGTTTAGGATCCCATCTTGGCTGCACAGGCATGCCCATCGGCTTGCTGGGAGATTTGCGCAGACCTCACCGGGATGAACACCCTCTACGAAACCATTTCTACCTCTGGACACAGGAGCAAGCCCAGCTCTTGGCCTCCGGCCAATGGGAGCGACTTGGATCGAGAATACCTGGCTGAGGAGATCGCATCTCAGAGAAGACAACGGCACCGGGAACCATCTGAATCGCTCACCTGTTGAAGATGATGAGTTTTTCCCAGATGGACAATGGGAGTGGATCCGCTGTCTGCAAACTGAGTTATCCTGCCGCCAGAATTGCCTCCAACAAGGGATCTGCCCCAAAACGCACCACATCCGTACAGGGCCGTCCGGTCTCGGCTTCCACCCGGCGGATCTGCTCCAGGGCCGCTTCTTCCTCCCAGCCGAAGGTATTGAGGGCAATCCCCACCACGGGCGCGGGGGCAAAGGCCCCGGCAGCTGCCGCCACCTGTTCATACAGCTCGATCACCTTGGGTAAGGGCGGGATGGGCACGTAGTCTATCCCCTTGATGTGGGTCTGGCCGGCGCGGTGTACCAGGATAAGGTGGGTGGGCTGGGATCCACGCAACAGAGGCAAGGTGGCCGTAGAGGCGGGGTTGAGCAGGGATCCCTGGCCTTCCAGGTGCAGAATGTCGTGGTCAGAGCCATAGCGTAAGATCAGTTGCTCCACCGCCCCACTGGCATAGTCCACTCGCACCGCATCCAAAGGGATCCCCTCGCCGCCGATCAGGATCCCAGTTTGCCCGGTGGCCAAAAAGCGGGAGCGCAGGCCCCGTCTCAGGCTGGCCCGGTGCAGCTCCAAGCTGGTGGACATTTTGCCCACGCTCATGTCGGTGCCCACCGTCAACACCCGTTTACAGGGCAAGGTGCGGGCCAGGGCTTTCCCCACCGACAGGTTGGGGGGCTCGCGGCGAATATCCCAGATCCAGGCCCCCGGCTGCAACCACTGCCGAAACTGGGGATCCTCGGCCAAGGGCGTGTGCAGCCCATTCACCAGAGATAGGCCAGCTCGCAGGGCCAGGCCCAACTCCTCCCGCCAGGCTGGCGGCAACTGCCCCCCTGAAGGGGCAATCCCAATCACCAGAACTTCAGGCCGGTGGGCCAGCGCCTCCTCCACCGAGGCCACGATGGGAATGTCTTTGGCAATTCCGGTCAGATGGGCCAGGGATCCCCCCGCCTGCTCCCGGTCGATCACCGCCACCACCGGGAAGGAGCCGTAGCGCAGCAGCCCCAGCCCCGTTTTCCCATGCTCCCCCAGCAACCCCCCGTGGAGCAGGATGGCCACGCGACTTTCGCTGGACAGGGATTCCGGCCTTCCCATTATTCCTCCCGCAGCTCTACCCCCAAGCCCGGTCGGTCGGTGGGGAGCAGGCAGCCCTCCTGCAGGATGGCCCCGGCGAAGGGATCGTCGGTGAGGTTGAGGTGGCTATCCAAGTCCAGGTAATCCACCAGGGGAGCCAAGTGGGCTGCCGCTGTATTCCCCAGAGCTGTGTTGCTGTAGCAGCCCAACATCACCTGCAGGCCGTGGGCTTTGGCGGTGTGGATCATGCGCCAAGCTTCGCTGAGGCCTCCGCACTTCATCAGCTTAATGTTGATCCCGTGGACGCGATCCACCAGAGGGGGGATATCGCGGCTGTCCATACAGCTCTCATCCACAAAAATGGGCAGCTTCGACTCGTGCCAGAGGGTGATCAGCTTCGCTTCCTGCCCCCTCTCCAAAGGCTGCTCCAGGTAGCTCACCCCTTGCCCCGCCAGCCAGTTGCTCATGCTCAGGGTTTGCTCCACCGTCCAAGCGCCGTTGGCATCTACCGTAATCAGGGATCCCAGCGGGATCACCTCTTGTACAGCAATCAGCATGTTCTGATCCGCCATCAGCCCCGAGTCGCTGCCCAGCTTGATCTTAAAAGCCCGCGCTTGGGTCTGTTCCATCCAGGCCAAGGCGCGCTGGCGGGCCGCCTGCGGGGTGGAGATGCCGATCGTCATCGTCGTGGGCGGAATGCGGGAGCGATCCAGCCCCCACAACTGCCACAGGGGCCTCCCCAGCCGTTTGCCCATCCAATCGTGCAGGGCCATATCCACCGCTGCCCGCGCTGCCGAAGGGATCCCGGCCCGCAGCAGTTCTGCCTCGATTGGCTGGCGCTCCCAGGGGGAATGGCGGCGCAGGATCCCTTTGGCCACGTCCAAGCCCATCAGGATGTCGTCCAGAGACTGGTGGTAGTCGTCGCTCACCGAAAAAGGGCAAGCCTCTCCCCACCCTTCAACTCCCTCCTCCTCAATTCGCACCCAAGCCAAGGTTGTATCGCTGTGGGTACCTCGGCTGATGGTCAAGGCGTAGCGCTTGTGAACGGTGAAAGGTTCGACGTAGAGCCGCATGGGCATCTCCAGAAGAGGAAGCTTGGAGGGGCAATTGGGCCTGGGCCGCCCCTTTGAGCTTAGCTTGGTTCCCAGCCCAGCCTGCCCCCGTCCCCAAGGCCAGAAAACAAGTTATCCCTTGCCCCGTCCGCCGTCTATGGTGGGATCCAGATCCACCGTTCTCCATACCCTTGCCACCATGAATACCGCCGAACTGCTGGTTCGCTGCCTGGAAAATGAGGGGGTGCAGTATATCTTCGGCGTTCCTGGCGAAGAAAACCTGGAAGTCCTGCAAGCCCTGCGCCGCTCCTCAATTCGCTTTATCACCACCCGCCACGAACAGGGGGCCGCCTTCATGGCCGATGTCTATGGCCGGCTGACGGGCAGAGCGGGGGTGTGTCTCTCCACCTTGGGGCCGGGCGCCACCAACCTGATGACCGGAGTTGCCGATGCCAACCTGGATGGAGCACCCCTAGTGGCCATCACCGGCCAAGTGGGCACCGACCGCATGCACATCGAATCCCATCAATACCTGGATTTGGTGGCCATGTTTGCCCCCGTCACCAAGTGGAATGCCCAGATCGTGCGCCCCAGCATCACCCCGGAGATCGTGCGCAAGGCTTTCAAATTGGCCCAAACCGAGAAGCCCGGGGCCGTCCACATCGACTTGCCGGAAAACATCGCCGCCATGGAAGCCAGCGGCACTCCCTTGAGGAGAGATCGCCTGGACAAAACCTACGCTTCCTATCAAAGCCTGAACGAAGCGGCCTCCCTGATCTCCCGCGCCCGCAACCCCTTGATTTTGGCCGGCAATGGAGCCATTCGCGCCCAAGCCAGCAGCGCCCTCACGGAATTTGCCACCCGCTTGAACATCCCCGTGGTCAACACCTTCATGGGCAAAGGAGTGATCCCCTACACCCACCCCTTGTCCTTGTGGGCCGTTGGCCTACAGCAGCGGGATCTGGTCAGTTGTGGTTTCGACCGCACCGATCTGCTGATCGCCGTCGGCTACGACCTCATCGAATACTCCCCCAAGAAATGGAACCCCGACGGCACCATCCCCATCGTTCACATCGCCGCCCTGCCGGCTGAAATCGACAGCAGCTACATCCCGCAAGTGGAGGTGGTGGGAGACATTTCCGACTCCCTGATGGAGATTCTGCGCCGCTGCGATCGTACGGGCAAGCCGGATCCCTATGGCCTCAGCCTGCGGCAGAACATCGTCCGCGAGTACACCTGCTATGCCCAAGATCAGAGCTACCCGATCAAGCCCCAAAAGCTGATCTACGACCTGCGCCAAGTCCTGCAACCGGAAGACATCGTCATCTCCGATGTCGGCGCCCACAAGATGTGGATGGCCCGCCTCTACCACTGTGACAAACCCAACACCTGTCTCATCTCCAACGGCTTTGCCGCCATGGGCATCGCCATTCCGGGGGCCTTGGCCGCCAAATTGGTGCATCCCGACCGGCGCATCGTGGCCGTGACCGGAGATGGGGGGTTCATGATGAACTGCCAAGAGCTGGAAACTGCCCTCAGGGTGGGCACTCCCTTTGTCACTCTCATCTTCAACGATGGCGGCTATGGGCTGATCGAGTGGAAGCAACACAATCAATACAACGAGGCTGCTTTCGTCAAGTTCGGCAATCCAGACTTCGTCAAGCTGGCGGAGAGCATGGGCCTCAAGGGCTACCGTGTCGAAAAGGCTGCCGAGCTGATCCCCATCCTAAAGCACGCCCTCCAGCAGCCGGTGCCCACCCTCATCGACTGCCCTGTCGATTACGGCGAAAACCTTTACCTAACCCAGCGGTCGCAAGCGTTGGTCTGCGAGGCTTAGGGGACGAGATGGATGTGAATGCGAGATTTGAGCCGAGTTGGGGCATAGTAAGCCCAGGGTTGGCGGCCTCTGGGAAGTCCAGACTTATGTATCTTTACCGTTGACCCTTAGCAGCCAAGTGCAGTGAAATAGAGGCATTGTGGGTGACCCGCCAGCATGAGCGATCTTCCTTCCCCTCCCTTTACCTCGCGCCGCGCCGGCGCTGCCAGCAAAGCTCTGGCCATCGCCAACGTCAGCATTACCCCCTTTGGCCGCAAGTTAAAGGAGCTGGGCTTTGCCGACGATAAGCAGATCCAGGACATCCAAAACGCCCTCAAAGCGGATCGAGAGGGCAACAGCAAGGCCCTGGCTCTGGTGGTCAAGGATATCGTGGGCAAAGAGATCACCCCTGACCTGGAGCGGGCTTACAAGCGGCAGCAGCTCTTTGAACTGAAAATCATCTACGGGATCCCCTCCCTGGATGTCGACCTGGAGCCGGTGGAGATCTCCGAGATGATTGGGCTGATCGACTCGATCTTGCCCCTCGACATCTGCAACCGCTACAAGTTCTTGCCCATTCGCCGTCGAGACAATCAGGTGACGGTGGCGATGGTCAAGCCAGACAACCTGCAGGCACTGGACGACATTCAACGGCGCTTCCGCATCCAGGGGCTGAAGCTGCAGCGGCGGGTCTTCACCCAGCGGGATTTCGAGACCCTGATCAACCGCTACATGGATGCGCAGGCGGAGCTGCTGGCCATCAAGGGGATAAACGACGCGGCTGCTGCCCAACAGGCGGCTGCTGCCCAACAGGAAGAAGAGGTGGTGGTCAACACTGCCGAAATCGATCTGGATGCTATTGAGGATGTGGCTGCCGATGAGGTCGGCGAGGGATCCCTGGAGCAGCAGGTCAAATCGGCAGATGATGCCCCGATTATTAAACTGTCCAACCAGATCCTGGTCAAGGCCCTGCAGGATGGGGCGTCCGACATCCACATCGAGCCACAAGAAGAATACCTGCGCATCCGCTTCCGCAAAGATGGGGTGTTGCGGCAGGCTTTTGAAAACTTTCCCAAGAAGATCGTCCCCGCCCTCACTGCCCGCTTTAAAATCATCTCCGACCTGAACATTGCCGAGCGGCGCATGCCCCAGGATGGGCGGATCCGGCGGGTCTTCAAGGGGCGCAAGGTGGACTTTCGGGTCAGCACCCTGCCCTCCCGCTATGGGGAAAAGATCGTGCTGCGGATCCTGGACAACTCCGCCACCCAACTGGGGCTGGACAAGCTGATCACCGACCCAGAGACCTTGGAAAGCTTCAAGGAGATTGTCAAGCGACCCTTTGGCCTAATCCTGGTAACTGGGCCAACGGGATCCGGGAAAACCACCACCCTCTACTCGGCCCTGGCGGAGGTGAACGACCCGGGCATCAACATCAGCACTGCCGAGGATCCCATTGAATACTCGCTGCCGGGGATCACTCAGGTGCAGGTGATCCGAGAAAAGGGCATGGACTTTGCCATGATCCTGCGGGCCTTCTTGCGGCAAGACCCGGATGTCATCCTGGTGGGGGAAACCCGCGACCACGAGACGGCCAAAACCGCCATCGAAGCCTCCCTCACGGGCCACTTGGTGTTGACCACGCTGCACACCAACGATGCCCCTGGCGCCATTGCCCGTCTGACGGAGATGGGGATCGAGCCATTTATGATCTCCAGCTCGTTGCTGGGGGTGTTGGCCCAGCGCTTGATGCGCCGGGTGTGTACCGAATGTCGGATCCCCTACCACCCCACGCCGGAGGAGCTGGCCCGCTATGGCCTTACCCTCAGTGGCGACGGCGAGCAGCTCACCTTCTACAAAGCCAACAAGCTCTCCCCCAAAGAAGTGGAGCAGCGCAAGGCCACCGGCAAGCCCATCTGCGAGAAGTGTGGGGGCGTGGGCTACAAAGGTCGGGTAGGGGTGTACGAGTTCATGCGCATGAACGACCGCCTTGCGGACTTGATCAACAAAGAGGCCCCCACGGAGGTGATCAAAGAAGCGGCGGTGGAAAGTGGCATGAAAACCCTGCTGGCCTACAGTTTGATGCTGGTGAAGCAGGGCCTCACCACGCTGGAGGAGGTGGATCGGGTGACCCTCACCGACAAGGGTCTGGAAAGCGAGCTGAAGGCCCGTGCCAAGGCTCTCAGCACCTGCCGCAACTGTGGCGCGGCCTTGCATGTGGACTGGATGGACTGCCCCTATTGCCTGACCCCGAAGTTTTAGGAAGTCGGCTTGGCACTTGACGATGGTGGGGTGCCGACTATAACAGTCCTATACAGTTGCCTTTCTCACATGGCTTTTGCCGGCGGCTCTTTTGATAGACAGTTCTACTCGCCTTTGGAGAACCCAACCCTATGCCCCAACTGATGATCGAAGACCTCATGGAAGCAATCGTCCAAAAGGGCGGTTCCGACATTCATATCTCGGCGGGTTTGCCCCCCTACTTCCGCATCAATGGTCACCTTGAGCCGACAGAGCATGAGCCTCTCTCGGCAGAGGAGGTGCAGCGGTTGATCTTCAGCATGCTGAACAACAACCAGCGCAAGCAGCTGGAGCAAAACTGGGAATTGGACTGCTCCTATGGGGTGCGGGGGATCGGGCGCTTCCGCGTGAACGTCTACCGCGATCGCGGCACCTATGCTTGCGCCATGCGGGCCCTGGCTTCTGAGATCCCCAACATCGACAAGCTGGGCCTGCCGGATGTGTGTAAGGAAGCAGCTCGCCTGCCGCGGGGCTTGGTGCTGGTAACCGGCCCAACGGGATCTGGCAAATCGACTACGCTGGCTTCCATGATCGACATGATCAACCGCGAACGGGCCGAGCACATCCTCACCATCGAGGATCCCATTGAGTATATCTACACCCCCATTCGCAGCATCATCCACCAGCGGCAACTGGGGGAAGACACCAAGAGTTTTGCCAATGCCCTGCGGGCAGCGATGCGGGAGGATCCGGATGTGATCCTGATTGGGGAGATGCGGGATCTGGAGACCATCCAGTTGGCCATTACCGCCGCCGAGACGGGCCACCTCTGCTTTGCCACGGTACACACCAGTTCTGCCGCCCAGACGGTGGATCGCTTGGTGGATGTGTTTCCGCCCGAGCAGCAGCAGCAGATTCGCGTGCAGCTCTCCAACTCCCTCAAGGCCGTCTTCTCCCAAACTCTGGCCCGCCGCCTCAATCCCAAGCCAGGAGAGCCTGGACGGGTGCTGGTGCAGGAAATCATGGTGGTGACGCCGGCCATTGCCAACCTGATTCGGGAGGGCAAAACTGCCCAGATCTACTCGGCTATCCAGACGGGGGGCAAGCAGGGCATGAAAACGCTGGAGCAAGATCTGGCTAACCTTTACCTACAGGGCAAGATCGACTTCGATACGGCCATGTCTAAGACCTCTCGCCCCGAGGAGTTGCAACGGCTTTTGGGCAACGTTACCGGGCCCTCGCCAGCCGCGGCTGCCCAACAACAGCGGCCAGCAGCAGTTGCCGCCCGTCGCTAAACTTCGTCTCCACCAGGCAGTGCTGGGATCCCGGGGTGAGGGTTCATTGCCGATCTCTAGCCGCTGACTTGATTTGTGGCTAAGCTCTAGCTGAGAGATTGTTGATCTGCCCAAGGTTTGGGCTGACTTCTCTTTTTCACCTGCGAAACATTTAAAGCCATTTCGTTATTTAGAGCGATCTAGCCGGGGGTACAGCCATGCCGCGCTACAAGGTTCGGGGGTTAAAGGCCGGTCAGCCGGTACGCCTGACGGTGGTGGCCAACAACTTGACCGAGGCCCGCGCACGGCTGCGCCGAGATGGGATTTTTGCCAAACAGGAGGACATTCAGGAGGAGAAACCCTTCTTTTCCTTGGATACGTCTTTCGATTTGTCGATGCTGGGATCCATCGACATTCGCGACAAGGCAGTGTTCTCCCGGCAATTTGCTGCCTTGATCAACGCCGGCGTGTCGATGGTGCGCTCTCTCACCATCATGGAGGAGCAAACCGGCAACCGCAAACTCAAAAAGTACCTGCGGGCTATCCGAGCGGAGGTGGAGGCGGGGAAAAACCTCTCCGACTCCATCCGCCCTTATCCCGACGCCTTCGACGGCCTCTACTGCAGCATGGTGCAGGCGGGGGAGGTGGGCGGCGTGCTGGACGAAGTGCTCAACCGCCTGGCCAAGCTGCTGGAGGACATGGATCGCCTGCAGAAGCAGATCAAGTCAGCCATGACCTACCCGGTGGTGGTGACGATCTTGGCTGTCTTGATTTTCTTGGGCATGGTGCTGTTCATCTTGCCCACGTTTGAGAGCATCTACAACGACTTGGGTGGGGAGCTGCCCGGCTTTACCCAGTTTTTCATCAACATCAGCAAGTTCCTGCGCACGCCCCAGTACAGCTTGGGGCTGGTGGGCTTTCTAGGGGCCGTCTATTTTGCTTTCCGGCGCTTTTACCGCACCCCCGCCGGCAAAGAAACCATCGACGCTCTGGCCCTCAAGCTCCCTATCTTCGGGGATCTGATCCAGAAGTCGGCGGTGGCTCGCTTCTGCCGCACCTTTGGCGCTCTCACCCGCTCCGGGGTGCCGGTGCTGACTTCCTTGGAAATTGTGCGCGACACCTCCGGCAACCAGGTGGTGGCCAACGCCATTGACGCCGCCCGCCAATCCATCTCAGAGGGAGGGCAGATTGCCCCTGCTCTGGGCAAGGCCAAGGTCTTCCCAGTCATGGCCATTCAGATGATCAGCGTGGGGGAAGAGACAGGGGAGCTGGACGCGATGCTGATGAAGACGGCGGATTTCTACGAGCTGGAGGTGGAGGAGGCGGTACGCGCCCTCACCAGCCTGCTGGAGCCGTTGATGATCGTGATCCTGGGCGGTATGGTGGGCTGCATTATCGTGGCCATGTACCTGCCCATGTTCAACGTGTTCGAGTTGGTGAAGTAGTGGATTGGGCTGACCCTTGAACCCCCAGGGCGGCCAGGGCACAGGGTAGGAGCAACGGAGGAGAGGGATCCCATGCTGAGGCGATGGTTGGTGGCCCTGGTGGTGTTTTTGGGGGTAGGGCTGGCGGTTCTGCTTTCCGAACAGCCGACGGGATCCCTGGCGGGACGGGTGGAGCTGCCGGCAGAGGCTCCGCCTGGGGATGTGCAGGTCATTGCAGCCGGCCCGGTCACGCGCAGCGCCAGCTTGGCCTCAGATGGCGAATATCGCTTGGATCGATTGCCTGTTGGGGAATACCAGGTGACGGTGCAGGGATCCGGCCTGGAAACGGTGGGCAGCCAGGGATCCGTTCTGGTGCGGGAGGGGGCAACGGTTCGGATCCCCACCTTGCGCCCTCAGCTTGTCCCCCCCGGTCTCTATCTCTACAGCACCAGCCAGGTGTCTACGACCGCAGAACCGGCGCGGCTGCAGTGGCGGGCCACCAGCCTGGGCTCGGTGCAGCTCAGCCTCTATCGCTTTTCCCTGACAGAGCTGCAGGGATCCCCTCTCTTGCGAGATTTGGCGGATGCTGGCTATGGCTCCCTGAATCCGGCTCTATATCCCACCCTGCGGCGGGAGCTTGTGCGCAGTTGGCAGCAGCCGGTGCCACGACGAGCAGGAGAGGGGTGGACAGCCCAAACCTTGGAGCTGGGGATCCTGTCGCCGGGGGCCTACTGGGTGGAGGCGGAGGGCCGGGAGCCGCTGAATGCGGCTGCACCCTTGCCCCGTTCCGACCATTGGTTTTTGGTGAGCGATCTCGGCCTCATCCAGAAGCAGGATGCCAGCCAGTTGGTGGTGCAGGCGGTGCACCTGCGGGAGCTGCGTCCCCTGGCCGGGATCCAGATCCAAGTTTTCGGGGAGTGGGGGGATCCCCTGACGGCCATCACCGATGCAGAGGGGCTGGCCCGCTTTGGCCTGCCGGCGAGAGAGGGTTCTTCCCTGGTGGTCTATGGCCGCAGTGCCGACAACACCCTGCAGGCTTTGTCCCGCAGCTACGCCTATGGCTGGAACCAACCCCACCGGATCTACGCCTACACCGATCGTCCCCTCTACCGTCCTGGCCAAACCGTCTATTTCCGCGCCCTGGTGCGAGAGCAAACCCGCCTCACGCCGCCCCCCCCAGGACAAGCAGTGCAACTGACCCTTACGGCCCCCAACGGGGATGTGTTGAGCGAACAAACCCTAGCCACCAATGCTTTTGGCAGTGTCCATGGGGAGTTTCAACTGCCAGAAGAAGCGTCCCTGGGCAGCTACGGCCTGGAGTGGCAGGTGTCAGGGCCGCAGGGATCCAGCCGCGAATACACCTCTTTTCAGGTGGAAGCCTACCGCAAGCCGGAGTTTGAGGTGGCGGTGGTGCCCGACCGGCCTTGGCTGGTGCGGGGGGGATCCCTGAAGGTGCAGGTGGAGGCCGAGTATCTTTTCGGCGCGCCGGTGGCCGCTGCCCAGCTCCGCTACCGAGTTTACAGCAGCCCCGACTGGAGCCTGCGCTATGGGCTGTTGCCCCGTTCTGCCGAGGAAGACTATTTCGCCGACGACCTGGGAGAGGAGCAGGGCTACTACGGCGGCTACGGCCAGTTGGTGGCGGAAGGAGAAGGGGTGACGGATGCCCAAGGGCGGGCGGAGTTTCGCCTGGATCGCCTGCTGCAGGATCTCAACTGGGAAGAAGACAGCTACTGGGGCCCCCAAGAGGTGCAGCAGTTGCGCATCGAGGTGGAGGTGACCGATATCAGCCGTCGCACCGTGACCGGAACGGCGCGGGCCTGGGTAACAGCTGGCGAATTTGCTCTGTTTGCGGAAGTGAACCGCCATCTGCCGGCTCCGGGGGATACCCTCACCTACCGGCTGCAAGCCCGCGATTACGATGGCCGCCCCGTCAGCGCCACCGGAGAGCTGAGCCTGGAGCGCTGGCGCTGGGATCCCAAGAGCAACACCTACCAACGGCAAGGTACCCTGCTGCGGCAACCTTTTCAGATTGTCAACGGGGAAGGCAGCCTCACCCTCAGCTTGCCCGCCGACCTGGAGCCGGGAGACTACCGGGTGCGGTTGACGGCATGGGATCCCCGCCGTCAAAGTGCTCCGCACCGCTGGCGCGAACGGGTGCAGGAGGTGGACTATCTCTGGGTGGTGGAGCCGGGCAGCCCCCTGCAAAGTTGGGGATCCCTGCCCAGCCTGGAAGTGGTGGCGGATCGGCAGATCTACCAGGTGGGGGAAGAGGCCCAGATCCTGATAGTCTCGCCGCTGCCGGATGTGGCGGTGCTGGTGGGCATTGAGGGATCCCGGCTGCACCAGGTGCAGGTGCTGCGTCTCCAGGGGCATACGGCCACGCTGCGGCTGCCCATCCGCGGCGACTATCGTCCCAATCTCTACGTCACTGCCACTGCCATCGGCCCAGAGCGGCGGCTGTACCGAAGCGAGGCTCTGCTGCGGGTCTCCCCCTTGGATCGCTTTTTGCAGGTGGAGCTGCAAACCGATAAACCCACCTATCGACCGGGCGAGACCGCCCAAATCCAAATCCGCACCCGCGACGCCCAAGGGCAGCCGGTGAGCGCCGAGGTGGGCCTAGGGATTGTGGACAATGCCCTCTACCTATTGCGACCCGACTTCACCCCGGATATTCGCCGCTTCTTCTATGGGCGCCAGTACAACCAAGTTACCACCACTACCTCTTTCCCTCAGCAATATCCCGGCGGTGCTGACAAGCTGGCCGGCCAAGTGCGGGAAGACTTTCGCGATACCGCCGCCTGGTTCCCGGATCTGGTCACCAATGCCGATGGCCTGGCTCAGGTACAGGTGCGTTGGCCCGACAACCTGACCACCTGGCGCTTGACCGCCCGCGCTGCCACTGCCGACACCCAGGTGGGATCCGCTCTTGCCACGGTCTCAGTCAGCAAAGACCTGTTGGTGCGCTTGGCCGCTCCCCGCTTTTTCCGGGTGGGGGATCAGCTCACCTTGGCGGCCATTGTGCAAAACCGCACGGGTCAAGCCCAAGCGGTGGAGGTGCGGCTGGAAGTTCCTGTTCCTGCCGGTGGGATCTTGAAATTGCAAGGCCCGGAACGACAACGCCTCACCGTGCCGGCCCAAGGAGCGGGGCGGGTGGAATGGCCTCTCCAGGTTCTGGGGGCCGGAGATACCTCTCTGCGGGTCTGGGCGGAAGGGAATGGGCTGAAAGATGCGTTGCAACTGCGGATCCCCAGCCAGCCTTTCGGCGCTGTGCAACGGTTCTCCCAGGTGGGTCGGGTGCAGGAGGGCAGCCTTGACTTATCGCTGGATTGGCCCGCCACCTGGGTGCCGGGATCCCGGCAGCTTCACCTGGAACTGGCCGCTAGCCCGGCAGCAACCCTGCTGGAGCCGCTGGATTACCTGGTGGAGTTCCCCTACGGCTGCACCGAGCAAACCCTGAGTCGCTTCTTGCCCGCCCTAGCCGTCACCCAAGTCAGCAAGCAGTTGGGCTTGAACCTGCGCTGTTGCTCCGCAACGCCGACGCGACCGCAAACCCTGGAGCGGCTGCCCCAGGTGCTTCGATCGGGCTTGCAGCGACTGGAGGGATCCCAGAACTTCGATGGGGGCTGGGGCTGGTGGGCCTATGACCGGAGCAACCCCTATCTGACCGGATACATCCTGCAGGGGTATCACCTTGCCCAAGCTGCTGGCTATGCCCTCAAAGAGTGGCGGGTGCGGCAGGCCTTGGACTATCTGGCCGATCAACTGGCCCAGCCCCAAGCCCTCTCCCCCGATCTACAGGCTTTTGTCGCCTACAGCCTGGCCCTCTGGGATCCCGCTTTGGTAACTGCCGACCTGCCGCCGCCGGAGCGGCTCTCCACCTTTGGCCTGGCCTACCGAGGGCTGGCCGCCCTGCAACTGGGCCAGAGGGATCTTGCCCAGGCAGCCCTGGATGAGGTTCTGGAGCGGCGGCAACAGGATCCCCAAGGGCGCTGGTTTATCCCGGCTGCTCCAACTCGTGCGACCCAAGAGCGCTCCACCTACGACGACATGGAGGTGGCCGGCCCCCTACTGCAATTGGCCGTTCGCTTGCAGGATGACCGGGCTGCCCAGATTGCCGAGGCCCTTCTCCAGCAGCGGCAAAACAACCGCTGGCGCACCACCAAAGCCACCGCCGATGCTCTCCTCGGCCTATCTGCCTACTACCAGGCCCAGCAGCAGCAGCTTCCCAGCCCCGGCGAGGTGCGGGTGTTGGATGGGACAACCGGATCCCTTCTCGGTCGCTGGCAGGCCGGCGCTGGGGATCCCCGCTATGGGCTGGATTGGGCTGACGCAGAAGTGGGGAACCTGAGCAGCCTGCGCCTGGAAAAGTCCGGCCCTGGCCCCCTTTACTACAGCTTGAGGGGAGAAGCCTTCGTCCCCAACCCTCTGCCCTCTCAAGCCCAAGGCTTTGCGGTGAGCCGCAGCTACTTCCGCCTACAGCCCCAGCCCCAACCCAACGGGGAGATCCGCTACCGAGAGCAGCCGCTGCGCCCTGGCGACACAGTAAGGGCCGGAGAAATCCTCCTGGCCCGGTTGACGGTGGAAGCCGAGCGGGACAGCCACTACGTGGTGGTCGAGGATCCCCTGCCCAGCGGCGCCGAGATCACCTCCCAGGATCCGCGAGAGTTCACCGGCTTGGCCCCAGACTACTGGTGGGACTGGTTTTGGACCCGCCAAGAGAATCGGGATGACCGCGTGGCCTTTTTCAGCACCGAGCTCAAGCAGGGTCGCCATGAGTTTGTCTATCTCTTCCGTCCGGAGATCCCCGGCCAATTCCAGGTGGCTCCTGCTTTGGCAGAAGAAATGTACGACCCCAGCCGCTATGGCCGCAGCGCCGCTTACTCCCTCGAAGTTCTCCCTTGAATGCCTCGAACCTGCCCACTTGGCCAGAAACGAAGTGACCAGTTGCGTCAGTGTGGCCCAAGGGCTGACGCAATGAGCAGCTGCGCATGGCTGGGCCGCCCCCAAAGCACCTGCTCCTGTTTGTAAACGACCATGCCGGGCGGGGATCCCTTGGGTTTGAACACCAGTTTCGGGCGGGTATAGACCACCGGCACCTGTTCGCTGAGGCGACCGCGGCTGAAATGGGCCGCCAAATCAGCAGCCGCCTGCAGATCTTCGCTTTCTGCTACAGCCCCGGGGGGCAAGCGCAGCAGCACATGACTACCGGGGATCTCCTGGGCATGAAACCACCAATCGTGTTCCTGAGCCACGCGAAAGGTGAGCTGATCATTTTGCAGGTTGTTGCGCCCCACCCAAATGGAGAAGCCACTGGGGCTGGTAAAGCGGTGGGGGTTGAAGGTTGCCGGTGAGGCATGTTTTGAGCTCGCCCGCAGAGACTCTGTCCCGCTGTTGCGAGTGGGACTCTCCAAGTAGCGCTGTTCAATCAGCTCGGTCTCAATTTCCTTGAGGGTGGTCAAGTCTTGGGGATCCCGATAGGTTTCCAGCTGCTGTAGAGACGCTTCCACCTGCTCGAGGTAGAGGATCTCTTGGCCAAGCGCCTCTTGTAGAGGCCGGATAGCATCCTGGGCCCGTTTTTGTTTGCGGTGCTTGCGGTAGTAGGCTTGGGCATTGAGAATGGCATTTTTTTCGGGGTCGAGAGGGATCTTGACCGTCTGGCCGCTGGCAAAATCCGGCAGCTCGATGTGATGCAACCCTGGCCGCCAGAGGTGGAGGTGGGCCATCAACAAGTCGGCAGCCTGCTTGGAGGCTTCCGCTTGGGTGGAGTCGGCCAGCATTGCCTCAAATTGCTCTCGCCGCTGATAGAGCTTTTTCAGCAGGGTGGATACCCTTTGCAGCAGACGGTGGCGCTCTCGCTCAAACTGTTCGCGGTTAAGCTGAGCCTGGTAGTAGCCTTCCAGAAGTTGGTGCAGATTGAGTCGAGAAGGTTGTTGCAGGGACTCCGTCCCGCTAACGGGAACGGCACCGCTTGCCCAGCCGAGAACGGTGTATCCCTGGGGAGTGGGAGCTGGGTCAAACTGGCCTGTTTCCAGACGGGTTAACCAGTCTTGCCACCTGGCAAACAGTGCCTGCCAATCGCGGGCAGAGAGGTGATCGGTGGAGGTTTGGGGCGGGATCCCAGCCTGATGGCACATCGCTTCCACCAAATGCCGACTGAGGCCGCGATAACAGCGCAACAGCCGTTGGCCGATGGGGCCGGGGATCAGGGCGACGCGCTCTTGCCACCAGGAAAAGGGCTCGGATCGCTGCGGGATCGGGTCGGTTAGGGCCGGAGGAGCCTCGTAGGGCAGGCCCGGTTGTACCGGACGGATTCGCGATTGGCGCTCGCTTACCCCATGGCCACTGGCCAAGATCATGCCCGCCTCGTCCACCAAAATGGCATTGCTGTGCTTGCCCATCACCTCCAGGTAGAGATGGCGATAAGGGGGATCCCCGGGCCGAGGGGCAAAGCGCAAGTCAATCACCCGTTCCCAATCCTCCAGCAGAGCCAGCTCCGTCAGAGCCAAACCCTTCAGGTGCCGTTGGAGGAACTGGCTAAATTGAAAGCCATCCGGCTCTTTGGGAGGAGGCTGACAGAGGTGGAGACGGGCCGCCTGAGGATGCCAGCACAACAGCAAGCAGAGGCGGGCAGTGAGGGTGCGCAAGCCAATGACCACTGTCCACAGATCGGTCTGTTGGATCCATTCCACGCGGGCAGGCAACACTGGATCCCGACCTGTCTTAGCCTGGGTTAGATCGGCGAGCACAGCACGCAGGGTGGTTAAATCAACCGGCTGCATCCCTGTTGCTGATACATTTACGCTGAACACTGCTGAACATCACTGTTCAACTATGCAGCGATAGCATTCTGTTTGTTTCCAAACAGAATGGCGGTATCCCGCAAAGCTTTGAGTAGAATACCCAAAGCGCAGTTTCCGTGTCGTCTTACTACCAATTTTCTGCTTTGCTTTGGCTACCATGTTGGCAGACTCGAAAGTAAACAGAAAGATCAACTGGTAGTAATCCGTACTGAACATATTATACATTATTTTCAGTATAGTTGAGCTTATTATTGACTAGAGTCATGCTCCTTCGCTACGCAATGCTCAGGCGGCTGGTCTGAGGCTGGCTTATTCTGACCCTTGGCCCGCAGATCCGACGCCCCCGACAGATGTTGAGACGGGTCTGGAGTGGCTGGTGAAAAACTCTGGGCAAGTTTTACCGGGTAGTTTCACCACCTCTATCCCTATGGTGCTCCGCACCGCCGAGGCGACTGGCTGGGCAGGAGTATCCAACTCGGCAGAACAGAAGGGGTTGACCGCCTAATCTTCGTCTTCATCTTCTTCGTCATCTCCGTCTTCCCATTCCTCATCGAGATCCAGCAGCAGGGCATAGAGCTGATCAAAAAGCTCTGGCGGCTCATTGGGGGTGAGCAGGTAGGGATCCCCTTCGTCAGGCAGAGCGGCGTAGAGCAAAACGGGATCGAGGGGGGTAAAGATGCCGTATTTCTTCTCTTGGTAGAAAAAGGTAGCTAGCAGTTGAAACTCCTGGGCATCTTCCTCGCTCTCGCCCAGCTCGAACACATCTTCCTCTTCGACTGGGGGCAATTCCCCCTGAACCGTGAGGATGTCGAAGCCATTTTGCTGCAAGGTGAGGTTCAACTCCCCCAAGACAGCCTGGATGGTGGGCAGGGTAGCCTGTAGCTCTTCGGGATCCGGCTCGTCCAGGATCCCTTCCATGTTGGCATCGCCGTTCACCGCTTGGCTGGGTTCTTCTTCCCCTTCCCAAACCAGCACTTTGATCACAGCATCAACGGGAGTCACCAGAGCATAGGTCTGCTCGTCGATGACCACCTGACGCAGGATCTCGCACTTGAGAGGCTGGTTTTGCTCGTCGCGGAGCACCAAGGTTTCATGGGATTCAGTCATTGAAAACAGCCCAGGGTAGGAAAGACGGGGGTGTACAGAAGCTCATTCTCCCATGTTCTGCCCCCCTGCAATGCTGAGGGATCCCTTCCAGGCCCACCGGCAGAACTCTATGCTTCGGCTTCTCCTTCTGCTTGGGTTAAGGCTTCCAGAGCCAATAAAATCTCCTCTTCTCGGCGGGCGTAGGTTTCTTCGTCAATTTCTCCCAAATCTAGCTGAATTTGCAGGGCCGTAAGTTCTTTTTGCAGGTTTTCTTTGCTATCCAGCTGTGCTTCGGCGCGTTCTTGGATCTGCTCTGCTAGCCAAAGCAAACTTTGGGCCGGCCACGTCAACAGTTGCCAAACCATCCCAGGGCCCCTAAAGCAGATGATGAGTCTTCGTAATCCTATCAATTTGGATTCTCAGGTGGCCATTGCCCCGGCCTAGCCGTGAAACTTTTTGTTCCCTTCCTCCCCAAGCTGGAAAGACTGGGACACGCACGAAGCGCCAGGGGAAACACTGGCTATTGGTGCTCAGGCAAGTCCTAGCCGCGAAGACTAATCCTCTCGCTGGTGCTTCTCGATCCACTCCATGAGCTCCCCCTCGGAATGGGTACACAGGCGCTCTCCCGTGATTGGGTCTTGGACAGACCACCAGACCATGCCGCTGCCATCTACCCACTGCCGCACCCGCAGTTCATCGCAGGCCGCCAAGACTGCCTTCAGGCTCTGCCAAAGGTGGCGCAGTCCTCTGAAGAGCGCTGAAGAGAAGGGATCCCTGCCGCCGTACTCGGCTGCCAGCTGCCGCTCTTCTTGTTTCAGCAGCTCCATCAAGCGGGTGTTGTTGGCCGCCCTAGCTGCTTCCAAACGACGGGCCAGGGAGGCTGCTATGTTTTGGCGATGGCGGGCCAGGAGACTTGTCCCCCTCATTTCAGCGATTGCACTCATAAGGCTGCTCTACATACCAGTACCTCTACACGATCAATCCTACCAAAAAATCTGTAGTCAAGGATACGAAAAGTGCAAAACCATCGGTCCTGCACGCTGACGTGCGGGATCCGATCCCAGTGCCCTGCCTGGGAGCTGCCGGAAGTTAATCCAACAAGGGGCCACCTGAGCAGCTCAGATCAATCGGCGGCTTCCCCGGACGGATTTAACGGGGGCTAATCCACAGGCAGCAAATTCAAGCGGAGCGGCAACCGGAGTTTTTCTGCGTCTTGCAGGAAAAAATGCTTGCAAGCCTACTTCCACGGAGCTGCCACAACTCGGAACGAGCCGACCAAAACAGCTTAGGCAGGAGGTGGAGAGGAAAAGGATGGGGGACTATCAACTTCAATGTAGCCTAACCCTCTCTTCTGGACGATGGTCCGTAGCTCCTGAATCAACTTTTGATCTTGGGAAGCGGTACGTGCTCCTGACTCGGCAGCCCATTCTTTCAAGCTTTGAATTTGGTCACGAGCGATGGCAGCTAGAGGAACCGTTTGGCGAATGGCGGTCAGGATATCTTCTTGGGTGAACTCGCGGGGTGGATCCTGATTAAAGGCCATGTGCATGGCATCGTAAATGGTCTGTTCAATTTCCGCCCCGCTGAAATCTTCTGCAGCCATGGCCAGCTCAGTATAGGAGAAGTCTCGTACTCGGTTGGACCGTAGCCGTTGGACATGGACTCGAAAAATCTCTTCCCGCTCCCGTTGGTTGGGCAAATTGACGAAGAAAATTTCGTCAAACCGGCCTTTGCGCAGCAGCTCGGCCGGCAAGATGCGGACATTGTTGGCGGTGGCAACAATAAAAACGGGTTTGGTTTTTTCCTGCATCCAGGTGATCAGGTTGCCGAAGACCCGCTTGCTGGTGCCCGAATCCCCTGAAAACTCGCTGTTGACGCCGCCAAAGGCTTTATCCAACTCATCAATCCACAACACACAAGGGGCCATGGCTTCGGCAATTTGGATCATCTGGCGCACGCGGCTTTCGCTTTCGCCGACGATCCCGCCGAAGAGTCGCCCCACATCCAGCCTGAGCAAGGGCATGCGCCACTCGCGGGCTATGGTTTTGGCACATAGAGACTTGCCGGTGCCCTGGATCCCGGCCAGCAAAATGCCCTTAGGACTGGGCAAGCCATAGGCACGGGCCTGGGCACTAAAACTGTTGCGGCGCTGCCGAATCCAGGCTTTGAGGTTTTCCAGGCCGCCGACATTTTGCAAGGTCTCGGAGGGGTTGTAAAACTCCAGGATTTCCGTCTGGCGGATGTATTGTTTTTTCTCTTCCAGAACAAGGTCAATATCGCCCTCGCTGACCTTGCCCTTGGCGGCTAGGGCGCGGGCCAGGATCCGCTCAATGCGCTGCCGGGTCAGTCCTTGGCAGGCTCGAACCAGTTGTTCCTGCGCCGGGCCGCTTAGCTCCAGTTGACGGGCAGGGATCGCGCGGGTAATGATCCGCTCAATTTCGGCGATGCTGGGCAGGGGAAAATCATAGACCACAATTTCCTCGCGCAGCTCGGCAGGGACAACGGCTTCTTGGCCCAAGAGGATGATGGACTTGCGGCTGTGGCGGCTCTCTCTGGCCAGGGTTTTCAGGTAGCGGATGACGGGGTAATTGTCCGAGCGTTCCGGATTTCTCAGGGTGGGGTTTAGGTCTTTGAGAACACAAATAACCGCCTCGTCCTCTTTGATGGCGCCGATGCGGCCCAGAGCAGGCATCAATTGGCCTTTGTTTTGGCCGTTATCTGACCAGCCGGAGACGATATCCCAGATTAGGAGTTTGCGCTTGGGCTTGAGGGAATCGGCTAGAACTTGCAGGAGCTCCTCTGCCGGGGCTTCTTCGGGAGTAACCAGGTAGATCAAAGGGTAGCGGGCGCGAACCACTAAGTCCAGCAGTGTGAGGATGTCTTGGTGATTGCTGGCAAAGGCGAGATCTGAGGGACTCATGGATCCACTGAGAGCGGCTGTAGGTAGTGTAGCCAAGGGATCAGGCTAGGGATGGATGGCTCCGTCGGGGAGGATGGCCCCTTTCAAGTCGGCGAATTGATCCCAGCCGGGACTTAGTTTTGCGCCCCATAGGTTTGCCCCCTTTAGGTTCGTGCCACCCAGCTTTGCTCCCCTCAAGTTGGCTCCCCTCAGGTCAGCCCTGCTCAGGTCGGCCCCGCTCAGGTTGGCCCCGCTCAGGTTGGCCTGGCTCAGGTTGGCCCCGCTCAGGTCAGCCTCGCTCAGGTTGGCCTGGCTCAGGTTGGCCCTGCTCA